>NZ_CEXLVS010000093.1:0-13782 GCF_982684285.1 Salinicola sp.
GGACAAGGTCAGCGAACTCGAGACCCGCAGCAGCGTGCCGCTACCCACCCTCGCGCTGAACTACGGTGAACACGCCCGCAACCAGGCGGCCAGCCTGTACCAGTACGGCCTGTCCGCAGAGGACGAAGCGCGCCAGGTCGCCCACCGCGCCCATCTCGACGGCCGCCGTCGCGCCGGCATCATGGTCCCCGACAACGAGTGGGGGTCACGCGTACTGGCAGCATTTCGCAAGAACTGGGAAGACGAAGGCGGAACGGTGGCCTCGGTGGTCAGCTACGACCCCTCGGGCTCCGTCGCCACTGCGGTTCGCAATCTCTTGAACAGCGACCCCTCGAGCATGGACATGCTGTTCCTGCTGGCGCTTCCCAGCTACGCCCGCCAGGTCCCGCCGACACTGGATTTCTACTATGCCGGCGACCTTCCGGTGTATGCCACGTCACATCTCTACGAAGGCATCCCGCAGCCGCGGGCCGATCACGACCTCGACGGCGTCCAGTTCGTCGATATCCCGTGGATGATTCCGGACGCCGCCGTGGGCGGAACCGATGCGCTACCGTTCGTCTCAACCTACCAGCAACTGGCGGGCGAGAACGATCCGGGCCTGCTCAAGCTCAACGCCATGGGCGTCGACGCCTACGAGCTGGCGCGCCGCCTGCCGCTGATCCAGGCGCTGCCGAACACGCAGATCTTCGGCGCGACCGGGACACTGCAGGCGCGCGACGACGGCCGCATCCAGCGTACACTCCCTTGGGCAGTGTTCCAGTCCGGCACACCGCAGCCACTGCTGACGGCTCCCGCCTCCGCCCCGACTCGCTCCCCGTCGACTTCCACTGACGGCGGCGCATCGAGCGGTACCCAGGGAGCATCCAACGGCAATCTCAACGGATTCGCGCTGGATGCCGAAGATGGCGACACCCAATAACCGGCGCCAACTCGGCCAGCAGGTCGAACAAGCCGCAGCCCGCTGGCTCGAGACACAGGGGCTGGCGTTGATCGCCAGCAACCAGCATGCCAAGGGCGGCGAAATCGATCTCATCATGCGCGATGGCGAAAACCTGGTATTCGTGGAGGTCCGCCATCGCCAACGCTCCGACTACGGCCACCCGGCCGAAACGATCACACCCGCCAAGCAGCGGCGCATCGTCAAGGCCGCGCGTTTTTATCTTCATGCACACGGGCTATCATGCCCCTGCCGCTTCGACGTCGTCGGCGTCACCGGAAGCCTTCCCGCACTCGAATTCGACTGGATTCGGGCCGCCTTCGACGCATATTGACCGCTCAATAGGCATCTCATGGATTTTCAAGCACGCATTCTCGACCTGTTCAACGCCAGTATCGACACCAAGACTTACGCCAGCGAAGTCCTGCCCCCCTTCATCGAGGTCGCCAGCCAGATGATGGTCCAGTGCCTGGTCAGCGAGGGCAAGATCCTGGCCTGCGGCAACGGGGGCAGCGCCGGCGACAGCCAGCACTTCTCCTCGGAGCTGCTCAATCGCTTCGAACGGGAGCGCCCCAGCCTTCCGGCACTGGCGTTGACCACCGACACCTCGACGCTGACCTCGATTGCCAACGACTACAGCTACAACGATGTCTTCTCGAAGCAGATTCGAGCCCTCGGCCAGCCTGGCGACATCCTGCTGGCGATCTCGACCAGCGGCAATTCCGCCAATGTGGTCCAGGCCATTCAAGCCGCCCACGATCGCGAGATGAGCGTCGTCGCGCTGACCGGAAGGGATGGCGGCGACATGGCATCCCTGCTGGGGCAGGAGGATTGCGAGATTCGCGTTCCGGCCACCTCCACCGCACGCATTCAGGAAGTCCATCTCTTGGTCATTCACTGTTTGTGTGATCTGATCGACCAACAGCTTTTTGGCAGCAACGAGTGAGCCTTATGAAGAAGACACTGATCGTTTCCTCATGCCTGATCGGCCTGCTGACACTGGGCGGATGCGCCACCGGCAGCCAGCAGGAAAACTACGCCGAACGCACCCCCGGCGCCAAGGTCGAAGACAGCAACATCCAGAGCAAGATCTTCGACTCGCTCAACGCGACGGACGCACGATATGGCGACGCCCACATCAACGTCGACAGCTACAACAGCAACGTCCTTTTGACCGGCCAGGTTCCCAGCGACGATCTCAAGCAGCGCGCCACCGAGATCGCCCGCGACGTACGCGGTGTCAGGCAGGTGCACAACGAGCTGATGGTGTCCGCCAACACCCCGGTCAGCCAGCGCATGACCGACACCTGGATCACCGGACGCATCAAGGCCAACCTGGTCGCCAACGAAGATCTCGATGCCAACCTGATTCGCGTGATCACCGAGAACGGAACGGTCTACATGATGGGCCTGGTCACACAGCAGCAGGCCAGCGAAGCCACTGCCGCCGCATCCGGCGTGGGCGGTGTCCAGCGTATCGTCAAGGTATTCGAATACCTCAACTGACATTCCGAGCCTGACGCAAAAAGCCGCTGCCGAATCATCTTCGGCAGCGGCTTTGCGCTATTCACCAGGCGTTGTCGGACAAAAGCCCCGCTACTTGACGATGCGCAGGGAGGGCTTGCCTTTTTCGGGACGACCGGGAGCTTCGTCACCCTTGCCGGCGGCGGGCTCGGGCGACTCCTCGCCATCGCTCTCCGGGCGATTCTCGACGCTCTCGAGCGTCGGGCGCCCCTCTTCTTCCAGCGCCGCTTCCTCCTCACTGGAAAAACTCGGCATGACCGGCTCCTGGCCAAACACCATGCCGACGCCGTTTTCACGCGCATAGATCGCAATCAGGGCGTCCATGGGCACCACGACCTGCATCGGCTGACCGCTGAAGCGCGCCCCGAAAGTGACTGCCGCGTTATCGATCGCCAGGTCGCGCACGGCGGCCGGCGCGATGTTCAGCACGATCTGACCATTCTGCACGAACTGCTGCGGCACCCTGACATCGGGCTTTCCAGCATCCACCACGATATAGGGCGTCTGCTCGTTGTCCAGCAGCCATTCATAAAGGGCTCTCGCCAGATAGGGACGGCTAGTCAGCATGTCAACTCCTCTCGGGCAGCTTACGGCGTCGCCGTATCAGCTACGCATCTCACGTTCGGTTTCAGACAGCGCCACCTTGAAGGCATCCCGCGCGAAGACACGCTCCATGTAACTCATCAGCGGGGCGATCTGCTTCTCCGGCAGCTCGACACCCAGCGCCGGGAGACGCCAGAGGATCGGCGCGATGCAGCAGTCCACCAGCGTGAACTCTTCGCTCATGAAATATGGCATGTCTTCGAAGATCGGTGAAATCCCGGTCAGGCTTTCACGCAGCTCCTTGCGGGCCTTGTCGGCCTCCTTCTTGGGGCCCTGCTGAATCTGCTCGACCAGC
The DNA here is from genome assembly GCF_982684285.1 of Salinicola sp. Classification (NCBI taxonomy): domain Bacteria; kingdom Pseudomonadati; phylum Pseudomonadota; class Gammaproteobacteria; order Oceanospirillales; family Halomonadaceae; genus Salinicola; species Salinicola sp. Next base: position 3,363 of record NZ_CEXLVS010000093.1, read on the forward strand.
GGGCACCACTCGCGCTCGATGCGATGCATCCACAGGCGGCTCTGCGCGCGCGCCACCGGGTAGACCGGCAACAGGGGCGGATGCGGGAAACGCTCGTCGAGGTACTCCATCATGACCTTGGATTCGTACAGCACCAGATCGCGATCGAGCAGCGTGGGCACGCTGTTGTACGGATTCAGATCGGCCAACTCGGCGTTATGCTCATCGGCCGAGACGTCCAGGATATCGACGGCCACGCCCTTTTCCGCCAGCACGATTCTGACGCGATGGCTGAAATGATCATCACTGCCGGAGTAAAAGATCATCGACGATCGCTTGGCCACTACACCCATGAAACTTTCCTCGCATTAATTCAACGACCAATGGTAACACGACGGGCAACCCCGCTGGGCGCCAACCATCGCCACGGAGAGCACGAATACCCTTTGCGCCACGTACCAACAGCAAAACGCCCGACTGGATAAGTCGGGCGTTTTGCGCAGACGCGGATCCCGCCGGATCAGCGCTTGGAGAACTGCGGACGACGACGCGCTTTGCGCAGACCCACTTTCTTACGCTCGACTTCGCGAGCGTCACGAGTCACGTAGCCCGCCGCACGCAGCGGACGGCGCAGCTCTTCGTTGTACTCCATCAGCGCACGCGTGATGCCGTGACGAATCGCGCCGGCCTGAGCGGAGCCACCGCCACCCTTGACCGTGACGTAGACGTCGAACTGGCCAGTGGTCTCGGTCAGCTCCAGCGGCTGACGCACGACCATCTGCGCGGTGACGCGGCCGAAGAACTCGCCCAGCTCGCGGTCGTTGACGGTGATCTTGCCGGTGCCCGGCTTGAGAAACACGCGAGCGGTAGAAGTCTTGCGACGCCCGGTGCCGTAATACTGTTGTGCCATGACGGTTACCCTCAGATGTTCAGTTCTTGCGGCTGCTGCGCGGCGTGCGGATGCTCGGTACCGGCATACACCTTGAGCTTGGCGTGCATGGCACGACCCAGCGGCCCTTTGGGCAGCATGCCCTTGACGGCGCCTTCGATGATGCGTTCCGGCGCGTGGTCGATCAGCTTCTCGAACGACATGGTGCGCAGACCGCCCGGGTAACCGGTATGACGGTAGTAATTCTTGGCTTGCGCCTTGTTGCCGGTGACATGCACCTTCTCGGCATTGACGACGACGATGTAATCGCCGGTGTCGACATGCGGGGTGTATTCCGGCTTGTGTTTGCCACGCAGGCGGCGAGCGATTTCCGTCGCCAGACGACCGAGCGTCTTGCCCGAGGCATCAACGACATACCAGTCGCGCTGCACGGTGTGCGGCTTGGCACTGAACGTCTTCATGAGTGTTTCACCAAATAAGCGTATTTGGGCGTCGAAGCGAACGCTTCTCGGCCATCCCTATTTTTCTTGGGTTACCGACATGTCCGGGAGCCGGTGAACGACTACCGACAGGAAGGTAACGGATCGAAGAGCGCGCATTGTACACGAGCACAATGTACGAGGAAAGACCGGTCTCGCCGTGACATTGGCGCTCACTCGCGGCTCGCTCCGCTCAGGGCTTGTGCGCCAGCGCCAGGTAGTCCCGGGACTGCATCTCCTGAAGACGCGACAGCGTGCGCTCGAACTCGAAGCTCAGGTTGCCCCCGGTGTAGAGCGACTCGACCTCGGTCTCGGCGGAGAGCAGCAACTTGACCGCGCGGTCGTAGAACTCGTCGACCATGCTGATGAACCGGCGGGCCTGATCGTCGGTCCCCGCCCCCATGCGCGGCACGCCGGAGACCAGCACGGTATGGAACTCGCGCGACAGCTCGATGTAGTCGTTCTGGCTGCGAGGCCCATCGCAGAGCTCCTTGAAATCGAACCACACCACGCCCTCGTGCAGGCGGCGGGCTTTCAGCGCCCGGTGGTTGATCGGCAGCGTGGCACGCTCTCGCCCTTCGCTGCCGGCGACCGAGCGGAAACTCTTCGCCAGCAGCTGCTCGGCCTCGGCGTCGAGCGGCGCGTGGAATATCTCCACCTGCTCCAGGGCACGGAGACGGTAATCCACCCCGGAATCGACGTTGACCACTTCGCAATGGCGCTTGAGCAGATCGATCGCCGGCAGGAAGCGCGCCCTCTGCAGGCCATCCTTGTAGAGATCGTCCGGCACGATATTGGAGGTCGCCACCAATACGACGCCCTGCGCGAACAAGGCTTCCATCAGGTTGCCGAGGATCATCGCATCGGTGATGTCCTTGACGTAGAACTCGTCGAAGCAGATGACCCGGGCCTCGCCGGCGAACGTGGCCGCGATCTGCGTCAACGGGTTCTTCTCCCCCTTGTGGACCTCGAGTTCGCGGTGCACTCGCTGCATGAAGCGGTTGAAATGCGTACGCATCTTGCGCTCGAAGGGCAGCGACTCGTAGAACACATCGACCAGGTAGGTCTTGCCACGGCCGACGCCACCCCAGAAATAGAGCCCCATGACCGAAGGCGTGGGAGGCGCCTCGGGTTCGGCGGCCTTGCGCTTGCCGAACAGCCCCGCCACCTTCGACAGCTTCGACTCCCCGGAGACCGTCGTGGGCTTGGGCGCCGGGGTCCGCTGAAGATCGTCGTACAGGCGCTGCAGGTGCTTGACGGCATTCTCCTGCGCGGCGTCGTAGCTGAAGTCATCGCGCTCCAGATCCGCGCGATAACGCGACATTGGCGTCATGGTGCCTTGATGGGACGTCGCGGCATGGGGGGAACTCATGGCGGTATCGTGACCTCGGTTCGAAACAGGTGGCGGGATTATACTCTCCGACGAAAGTCTTGACAGTGCCTGGGAGACAAGCAAGGTTTGACCCGAGAGCCGAGCGGGTCGATATAATGGCACCGCACCGACCTTACGCAAGGGTCTTTGAGACAGGTCGTGCCGGGCACGACGACGAGGAGCGCACTGTGAACGAAAGCAATATCGACTGGATCCTGGCAATCGCCTGCTTCCTGGCGGGCATCGGTATCGGCGCCCTTTGTTACCACCTGCTGAACGCCAACGTAGCCCGCAACCAGAAAGTGCGTCAGCGTCTGGCCGAGACGGAGCTGGAACTCAATCAGGTCAAGGATGCGCTGAACGACCACTTCGCCAAGGTGGCCGATCTGGCCTCCAGCATTCAGCGCCAAAGCCACGACCTCGAACAGCACCTGATCCAGGGTGCGGACAAGCTGGTCGACGATCTCAAGCTGAAACGTCGACTGCATGGCAGCCAGGACGAGAACGAAGAGGTCGATCTGCCTCAGGTGCCACGCGACTATGCCGACGGCACCGGCGGCACGCTGGCCGAAGATTATGGCGTCCGCCAACGCCGAACCGCGGAGCAGCAGGAGAGCGCCCCGCAGCCTCCCCGCTACTGAAATGGCCGAAGACCCGTCGAAGCCCACCGGGCGGCGACGGGCGCCAATCCCCTCCCCTCAAGCCGGATTGTCGATGTCCACGAACCGGTGCTCGATACCGAAGCGATCCGCCAACCAACCGCCCAGGGCCTGGATACCGTCGCGTTCGGTGGCGTGGTGGCCCGCCGCCAGATAGGTGATCCCCATCTCTCTCGCCATGTGGGTGGTGCGCTCGGAGATTTCACCGGAGATGAAAGCATCGGCACCCGCCTCGGCGGCTATCGGCAACATGTCCTGGGCGCCTCCCGTACACCAGGCAACGCGCCGTACGATGCCGGAATGGCCCTCTATCAGGGTGGGCGCGCGATCCAGCGCCTGCTCGACGCGTCCCGCCAGGGCCCGGCTGTCCAGCTCGGCTTGCGGCGCCCCCATCCACAGCAGTCCCCGCCCCGGCTCACCGTCGAGGCAGCGCTCCATCTCGAATCCCAGACGCCGCCCCAGGCAGGCGTTGTTGCCCAGTGAAAGGTGGGCATCCAGCGGCAGGTGGTAAGCCAGCAGGTTGATGCCGTTCCCCAACAAGGTAGCCAGACGCCGATGCTTCATTCCGGTCACGCTCACCGGCTCGTTTTTCCAGAAGTAGCCGTGATGGACCAGTACGGCATCGGCGCCCCAGGCCACGGCTTCGTCGAGTAACGCCTGGCACGCCGTGACACCGGTCAGGATACGCTCGATCCTGTCCCGCCCCTCGACCTGCAATCCATTGACGGTGTAATCCTTGAACGCGTCGATACACAACTCCGCATCGACGGCCTCCTGGAGAATCTGCCGCGAAATCATACTGTCTCCCAGCGCGAAGCCTTGGTGAATGTTACACTTCCGATCCATATCGACATCGTGCCAGGCACCGCGCACACCGTCATCGAGCGCATCGTATTTCCATCGATTCCATCGACGGGCTCCCCGGCCCCATCGGCGCAAACACGGCCGCCTCGATCACCGCAGCGCTGCCGGACGTGGCGAAGTCGCTCTGATTTCCAGTCTAAGGACCCAGCACATGCGCCGCCACCTAGCCGCCTACCTGTGGCCCGCCCTCTGCGGCATTCTGATCGCCGTCGTCCTGCTCTACGCCTTCCCGTCGCTGCTGGGCCGAGACGGGCCGGCCAGCGACACCCCGACCGGAATGGCCGGCGTCGAATCCGCGACCTCGGAACGCGCCCCACCCGATGTCGTCGATGCGCCATCGCTCGATCGCCACGAAGGACCCGTCAGTTACTCGCAGGCGGTCAACCGCGCCGCGCCGGCCGTAGTCAACGTCTACTCGTCGCGCGTCGTCGACACCAGCCAGCACCCGCTGATGTCGGATCCGTTCTTCCGCCAGTTCTATGGCAAGAACATGCCGCAGCGCCAGCGCATGCTATCGAGTCTCGGCTCGGGGGTGGTCGTCAGCGAAGAGGGCTACATCCTGACCAACAATCATGTCATCAACGATGCGGATGAGATCCAGGTGGCCCTCAGGGATGGCCGCGAAGCCATCGCGCAAGTGATCGGCACCGACCCCGACAGCGACCTGGCGGTCCTCAAGATCGACCTCGACGACCTGCCGGTCATCAAGCTGAGCAATTCGGAGGACATCGCCATCGGCGACGTCACCCTGGCCATCGGCAACCCCTTCGGCGTCGGCCAGACGGTGACCATGGGCATCATCAGCGCGACCGGGCGCGATCATCTCGGCCTCAGCCGCTACGAGGACTTCATCCAGACCGACGCCGCGATCAACCCGGGCAACTCCGGGGGGGCACTGGTGGATGCCAACGGCTCGCTGATCGGCATCAATACGGCGATATTCTCCCGCTCCGGCGGTTCCCAGGGCATCGGTTTCGCGATACCGGCCAATCTGGCACGCGGCATTCTGAACGACATCGTGACCCAGGGCCGGGTTATCCGGGGCTGGCTGGGAATCGACGCTCAACAGATGACGCCGGATCTGGCGTCGTCGTTCGGCCTCAAGACCCTCAGTGGCGTCATCGTGGCCAACGTGGTGACAGGCGGACCCGGCGACGAGGCTGGATTGCGCCCCGGGGATATCCTGCTCGCCATCGACGGCAAGCCGATTCTCGATCCGCGGGAGACCCAGGTGGATATCGCCGAGATCCCCCCCGGCACGCAACTGCCGTTGACCATCGTGCGAGGCGGCGAAAAACGCAGAGTCACGCTGAAGGTCGGCGAGCGCCCGCCGCCCGCCCAAAGCAGCGACGACGCGACGAAAAGGGCCCAGGCCACCCAGGGTTCGGAGGCGCCCGGCGCCGATAGCGACGCCAGCGAACGCTAGCCCTCATCGGCAACGACGATCGCCGCCCGAGGGGCGGCGATCGTTGTCTTTTGCTGTGCCCGATCCTCAGCGCTTGAGGCGGTTCTCCGCCGAGCGGGCGTGGGCCGTCAGGGACTCGCCCCGCGCCAGAACGGATGCCGTCCGTCCCAGCGTGTCGGCCCCCTCCGGAGAACACTGGATCAGCGACGAGCGCTTCTGGAAATCGTAGACGCCCAGCGGGGAGGAGAAACGCGCCGTGCCGGAGGTCGGCAACACATGGTTGGGACCGGCGCAGTAGTCACCAAGCACCTCCGCCGTATGGCGCCCCATGAAGATGGCACCGGCGTGACGTACGCCTTCCACCATCTCCCGGGGCGACTCCACGGAGAGCTCCAGGTGTTCGGGCGCGATGCGATTGATCAGCTCGACCGCCTGCTCGGGCCCTTCACAGAGGATCAGTGCACCCCGCCTCGCCAGCGACTCGCGGATGATCGCTTCCCGCTCCATGGTCGGCAGCAGGCGCTCGATGGAGGCCAGGACGGCCGCGAGGTGTTCGGCATCCCAGGTCACCAGAATGGCCTGGGCATCTTCATCGTGCTCGGCCTGGGAAAACAGGTCCATCGCCAGCCAGTCCGGATCGGTACCGGCGTCGGAGACGACCAGTATCTCGGAGGGCCCCGCGATCATGTCGATGCCGACCTGGCCGAAGACGGCCCGCTTGGCGGTCGCCACATAGATGTTGCCGGGCCCGACGATCTTGTCGACCCTGGGCACGCTCTGGGTGCCGTAGGCCAGCGCCGCCACGGCTTGCGCCCCGCCCAGCGTGAAGACGCGGTCGACGCCGGCGAGATGGGCGGCCGCCAGCACCAGCTCGTTGACCACGCCGTCCGGCGTCGGCACGACCATGACGATCTCGCGCACACCCGCCACATGAGCCGGCAGAGCGTTCATCAGCACCGAGGAGGGATAGGCCGCCTTGCCTCCCGGCACATAGATGCCGACGCGATCGAGCGCCGTCACCTTCTGGCCCAGCATGGTGCCGTCCGGCTCCTGGTACTGCCAGGACTCCGGCTTCTGGCGCTGGTGATAGATCCGAATGCGCTCCGCCGCCTGCTGCAGCGCCTCGCGCTGGGCTGCAGGGATCGACGCGAACGCCGTCTCCAGCCGCTCGGGCCCGATCATCAGTTCGGACATGGCCGTTGCGGAAAGCCGGTCGAAGCGATTGGTATACTCGATCAATGCCGCGTCGCCGCGCCGACGGACGGCTTCGATGATCTCCGCGACGCGGGCGGAGATTTCATGATCGGAGACCCCTTCCCAGGCCAGCAGAGCGTCGAGACGCGCATCGAAATCAGCGTCCCGCGTGGTGAAACGGGCAATGGTAGTCGTTTGGCTCATCATTGGTTCTCTCTACGTGCGACCGTCCCGCCGACAGATTGCATACAACCCCCGGATGCGCTCACGGAGCTGCGGTTCAAGCGACGGTCCGTGCGCTCACCGCGTGACGCAAGCGCTCGATCAGCGGCCTGAGTCGCTCATGCTTCATCGTCATCGACGCCTTGTTGACCACCAGCCGGGTGCTGATGTTCTCGATCAGCTCGCGAGGCTCCATGCCGTTGGCGCGCAGGGTATTGCCGGTATCGACGATATCGACGATCTCGTCGGCCAGGTTCATCAGCGGAGCCAGCTCCATCGCCCCGTACAGCTTGATCACCTCGGCCTGGATACCCTGCTCCGCATAGTAACGACGTGCCACATTGACGAACTTCGTCGCCACCCGGCGCTTGGCCCGCGCGGGCTGGGCGTCGACGATACCCGCCGTCATCAGCCGGCAGCGCGAGATCCCCAGGTCGAGTGGCTCGTAGAGCCCCTCGGCGCCGTGCTCCAGCAATACGTCCTTGCCGGCGACACCCAGGTCGGCTGCCCCCAGCTGTACGTAGGTCGGCACGTCCACCGCCCGGATGACCACCAGCTTGACGTCGGGCAGGTTGGTATCGAACAGCAGCTTGCGACTCTTGCCGAAATCGTCCGCCGGGGTGATGCCCGCATCCGCCAGCAGTGGCAAGGTCTCTTCGAGGATACGGCCCTTGGATAGCGCCAGGATCAGTTGATTGCTCATGGTATCTCTACACCCGACTAACCCGGCACGCGGCGAATGCGCGCACCCAGCAGCTGCAATTTCTCTTCGATGCACTCGTAACCGCGATCGATATGGTAGATCCGATCCACCATCGTCTCGCCCTGAGCCACCATCGCCGCCACCACCAGGCTCGCCGACGCCCGCAGATCGGTCGCCATCACCGGCGCACCGGAAAGCTTCTCGACGCCAGTCACCACCGCGGTGTTGCCCTCGAGCGCGATGTGCGCGCCCATCCGGTTGAGCTCCTGCACATGCATGAAGCGATTTTCGAAGATGGTCTCGACGACCGTGCCGGTGCCCTCGGCCACCGCATTCAGCGCCACGAACTGGGCCTGCATGTCCGTCGGAAAGGCCGGATACGGCGCCGTGCGCAGGTTCACGGCCTTGGGCCGGCGCCCGCCCATGTCGAGCTCGATCCAGTCTTCTCCGGCGACAATGGTGGCTCCGGCCTCCTCGAGCTTGGCCAGCACCGCCTCCATGATGTCGGCCCGCGTCTTGCGTACCCGCACGCGCCCGCCAGTGGCGGCGGCGGCGACCAGAAAGGTCCCGGTTTCGATCCGGTCCGGCATCACGTCGTAGTGACATCCATGCAGACGCTCGACGCCCTCGACAGTGATGGTGTCGGTACCCTGGCCCCGAATATCGGCGCCCATGGCGATCAGGCACTCGGCCAGATCGACGACTTCCGGTTCGCGGGCGGCGTTTTCCAGCACCGTGGTGCCTTCGGCCAGCGTGGCGGCCATCAGCAGATTCTCGGTACCGGTCACGGTGACGGTATCGAAGAAGATCGTGGCGCCCTTGAGGCGACCATCGACGCGGGCACGGATATAGCCCCCCTCGACGGTGATCTCCGCGCCCATCGCCTCGAGCCCGCGAATGTGGAGATCGACCGGACGCGAGCCGATGGCACAGCCACCTGGCAGCGATACGTCGGCCTTGCCGAAGTGCGCCAGCAGCGGCCCGAGAACCAGAATCGAGGCACGCATCTTCTTGACCAGCTCGTAGGGGGCATGACAGTCGCGCACCTGCGAGCCATCGATCTGGATGCTCATTTTCTCGCCCATGACCGGTTCGATGCCCATGCGTCCGAGCAGCTCGAGTGTCGTGGTGATGTCCTGGAGATGCGGCAGGTTACCGATGGTGACGGGTTCGTCGGCGAGCAGCGTCGCCGCCAGTATCGGCAGCGCCGAGTTCTTGGCGCCACTGGCCCAGACTTCACCGTCCAGCGGCCCATTACCGGTAATGATCAGCTTGTCCATGAAGGTTCGCTATAGAATCGAGAGAGATGACCGGCCCGATAGGCCGGGCAGGGGCTCAGACACCGAGATTCTCCGGCGCCGATTCCCACTGAGCGGGAGTGAACGTCTTGATGCTGATGGCATGCAGCGCGCCGGAGGCGATCTCGTCCGACAGGGCGCCGTAGATCAGTTGCTGGCGCTTGACCGGGCTCATGCCATCGAAGACGTCGCCCACGGCGATCACTTGAAAGTTGCAGCCTTCGCCCTGGATATGGAATTCACAGCCGTCGATCTGACTCTCGAGGCGGCTTTTGACATCGCTGGGTTGCATGGCAATCGGGCTCCCTTGTGACTGCTGCGCAGAATGCGCAGGGAAAGCGCCACATGGTAGCGGAAAGCGCCCCGTCTTGGCGATCTCGCCAGCATGCAAAAACGCCGCAAGCCGGAGAACGACATCGGGACGCTCGGAGGGAGAAGGTCTAGCCGCGGTCTCGCGCCGGCTCGGCGCAAGTCGTCTCGACGGCCGGCAGCAGCGGCGCCAGCTCGGTGATGTCCATCAGGCGCTGCAAGGCGGGCGACAGCGAGACGCGATTCAGCCGCAGCGAATGGCGCTGCACGCTGCGTACCCAGACCAACAGCACGCTGAGCACCGCGCTACTCGCAATCTGAACGCCTGTCAGGTCGAACGAGACCTCGGCCTGGGCCGGCTGATCCGCCAGCCAGTGCCGGCCCGCCTGGGCCAGCGGGCCGGCACTGTCGAAATCCGCCTCGCCGCAGATCGTCAACACGTTGTCGTCGACGACCTCCAGCGTGGCGTCCTCGCGCTCGAGCAGCAGACTCACGCGTCCCCGCCCTTCTCGAGTTCATCGGTCCCGACTTCCGGCGCCCAGTTGTCGATCACGGCATCGATGTCGCGGTTGTTGTCGCGCATCGCCTGGTCGAACTGATTGCGGAACGTCAGGCCGAGGTTGATGCCGTTGACGATGACATTGATCACTTTCCACTGACCATCGCTCTGGCGCAGCGTGAAGTTGACCGGATAGGTCTGGCCACTGGTCGAGATCACCTCCATGGGTACCGAGGCCTGGTCGTCATAGCGGCCGGCGTTCTCGCTGTCCTTCACGCGCAGCGTCTTGTAGTCGAACGTCACCAGCCCCTTGGCATAGGTATCGATCAACGTCTTGCGGAACACGTTGACGAACCGCGAGCGCTGTTCCGGGCTGGCGCCACGGAAGTAGCGCCCCATCACACTGGCGCCGATGTAACGGAAATCGGCCACTTCCGCCATGTTGGTGTCGACGAGCTTCGCCAGCTCACCCTCGTGCTGCGCGTAGTAATCCTTCTTGCCCTCCAGCTCGGACATCAGGGAGTCGACGCTCTGCTGGATCACCTGGG
>NZ_CEXLVS010000093.1:13792-14679 GCF_982684285.1 Salinicola sp.
GGGTCGGCGACTGCTGGGCCTGCGCCGGCGTGGTCATGCTCGCCAGTCACGCCGCGACGAGGGTCAGCGCCACCATCCAGATGCCGCGCATCCCGGCATGACGCCGTGACGCACTCGAGGCGTTACGTGAGAAGGTCATTTTCATCATCGACTCCTTGTCTGCGATTACGTTCTTCCGACTTACTTGGCCATGTTCGACACGAACTGCTGAATGAGCTCTTCCAGCACCAGTGCCTGCTGAGTATCGTGAATGACGTCGCCATCATGGAGCATGTCCGGCGCGCCCCCCACGGTCAGGCCGACGTACTGCTCGCCCAGCAGCCCCGACGTCAGGATCGCCGCCGTGGTGTCGTCGGAGAGCTTGCCATCGTACTCCGAGTCCAGCTCCATGGTGACCTTGGCGTCGAACCACTTGGGATCGAGCTGAATGTCGGTCACCTTGCCGACGCGCACCCCCGACATGGTGACTTTCGCCTGTGGCCGCAACCCCCCGATGTTGGCAAAGTTCGCAGTCAGCGTGAACGTGTCGTTGGGCACTCCCACCCCCAGACCGCTGACCCTGAGGCCGAGAAACACCAGCCCCAGAATGCCTGCCAGCATGAAAATGCCGACGCCCAGTTCCAACCAGCTATTGCGCTTCATCCGAGATCTCCAAACATCAACGCGGTGAGCACGAAATCGAGGCCCAATACCGCCAGCGAGGCGTATACCACCGTCCGGGTGGTCGCGCGCGAAATACCTTCCGAGGTAGGAATCAGGTCATAGCCCTGGAATACCGCGATCCAGGTCACGACCAGACCGAACACCAGACTCTTGACCATGCCGTTGAGCAGATCGTCGACGAAGTCGACGCTATCCTGCATGTTGCTCCAGTAGGAACCTTCGTA
>NZ_CEXLVS010000094.1:0-14644 GCF_982684285.1 Salinicola sp.
CTTCGTTGGTCCAGGCGATGTTCTTGAGCAGGCCGAACATGCCATCGAGCTTGACGCCATGGGGCTTGATCAGCCGATGGGACAGCAGATGCAGCTTCAGATAGACCTCCGGCACGCTGGCCGGCGCATGATCGTCGCTCAGGAACACCGCGACCAGCGGGCGCCTGGCATCGACGAACGACTCGGCGAGTTCGGCCTGGTCGGCGGCGCCAGCTGCTCGCAGCGCCGCGGCGAGCCCAGTCGCGTGCTCCGGCAGGAAACTGACGACTTCCTCGCTGGCATCGGCACCCAGTGCCTGGCGTGCGGCGGCGACGAGATCGGCGGCGGGCTGATGCAGCGGAGCCGGATAGTAGACTTCGAGCCAGTCGCCCTGGCTGTTCTGGGTGCCGATTCCTAGCGCGAAGCTCAACATCGCAGGTTCCTCATCGTGTTCGGTGAAAGGGTGTCTTGGAAGGTCGTGGGCCGGCGCGAGTTCGCCCGCTAGTCCAGCGTCGCGTAGCGGGCGGGATCGAAGCCGACGATCAGGGTGTCCTGGCCGGCAGGGCCGGTGCGCTGCAGTAGCGGGCGCTTCAGCAATGTCGGGTTGGCCAGCATCAGCTCGCGCGCGCGCTCGGCGTCCAGCGGCTCCTTGTCCGCGGCATCGAGCTGTCGCCAGGTGGTGCTGCGGGTGTTCAGCAGTGTCTGCCAGCTGGCGGTGGCCAGAAAGGCATCCAGTCGTTGCGGATCGAGTCCGTCCTCCCGCAGGTCGTGATAGCGATACGGGATACCCAGCTCGTCGAGCTGGCGGCGGGCCTTGCGGCAGGTGTCGCAGGTCTTGATGCCGTAAACGGTGATGGTCATGTCGCTGGCCTGTCGGGCGCTGCCGGAGAAGCGGCAGATTATAGGCGCCCACGGACGGCGGCTCAAACCGCACCGCTGCGACGCCAGCCGCGTGTCGGTCGGGGCCCGGTCCGACTGGTGTCGATGAAACGACAGTCGAGCGTCTCGGGTCGCGCTTGACCTATGGGTGACACCAGGGTGCTAGCGTCGGATGTTTCCCTGGGGAGAATTGACGAATGACGACTTCAAGGCGCTGGTTGGCCGGTATCGCAGCCGCTGGCTCACTGGTGTTTGCCGCCAGTGGTCTAGCTCAGCAGCATGGCGATGGTCATGGTGACCATCAGGTCCGTTCCGACGCGTCCGGACAATCCAGCGAGGCCAGCGAGGCCTACCGTGAGGCGGCGACGAGAATGCAGCACGACATGGAGCTGGCCAACAGCGGTGATCCGGATGTCGACTTTGCCACCGGCATGCTGGCCCATCACATGGGGGCAGTGGCGATGGCCGAGGTCGAGCTCGATCACGGCAAGGATCCGGAAATGCGAGCGCTGGCTCAAAAGATCATCGAGGCCCAGCAGGCCGAGATAGAACAGATGCGGGCTTGGCTGAAGGCCAACCCCGCACCGGCCGATTGAGGAGATCTGGAGCTGGCACGACCGGGCGCTACACGTCCAGGACCTGGTACAGGCGCTCGCGCAGTCGTGCCTGGGCTTCGGGATCGGTCAGCGGCCGTCCGTGCTTGTCGGTGATGAAGAAGACGTCCTCGACCCGCTCGCCGAGCGTGGCGATCTTTGCCGTCGACAGCGCGATGTTCTGCTCCATGAAGATGCGGCCGACCCGGGCCAGCAGTCCCGGGCGATCGGGGGCGATCAGCTCCAGCGAAGTGCGCGCGTTGGCGGGGTCCTGCTCGATGATCACCTCCACCGGTACGCGGAAGTGCTTCAGTTGCCGAGGGGTGTGACGGCTGACGATCTGGGGGTAGTCGTCGGGATCGTCGAGCTCCTCGACCAGGTGTCGGCGGATCGTCTCCAGTCGCGCCGGATCGCGGATGGCGTCGTCGTCGTCGTCGAGCAGGATGAAGGTGTTGAGCGTCCAGTCGTCGCTGGAGGTGGCGATGCGGGCATCGTGGATCGACAGGCCCAGTTGCTCGATGGCGGCCGCCGTCGCGGCGAACAGGTCGTCGGCCGAGCGCGTATGAATGAACAGCTTGGTGCCGCCCTCGGTCATGTCCTCGCTGGGCGCACTGACCAGCACCAGCGGCAGGTGGTCGTCGTGATGGGCGAGAATCCCCTGGGTCTGCCAGACGATCTCGCTGGGCGTGTACTGCAGGAAGTAGTCTTCGCCGAAGGTCTGCCAGAGTGCCGCGACGCGGGTCACGTCGGCGCCGACGGTCCGCAGCAGCCCCAGCGCCTCCTCGCGGGTCTCGCTGACCCAGCCCTGTCGGTCGACGGTGTTGTCGAGGCCCCGGCGCAGCACGCGGCGGGTCTCGGTGTAGAGCTGGCGCATCAGCGAGGCGCGCCAGCCGTTCCATAGCGTCGGGTTGGTGGCGCTGATATCGGCGACGGTGAGCACGTAGAGATAGTCGAGGTGGGTCTCGTCGCGCACCGTGCGGGCGAAGGCGTGGATCACGTCCGGGTCGGAGATGTCGCGCTTCTGTGCCGTCTTCGACATCAGCAGGTGGTGCTCGACCAGCCAGGTCACCAGCTGCGTATCCCAGCTCGACAATGCATGGCGACGGCAGAACCCGGCGGCATCGACGGCGCCGAGTTTCGAATGATCGCCGCCACGGCCCTTGCCGATGTCGTGATAGAGCCCGGCAATCCACAGTAGTTCGAGCTTGGGCAGTTTCTGAATCACATCGATGGCGACGGTGTATTCGTCGGTATCCCGCTCTTCGCGAAAACGCTGCAGGAAACTGAGCAGGCGCAGGGTGTGCGCGTCGACGGTATAGATGTGAAACAGGTCGTGCTGCATCAGGCCGACGGCCTCGCCGAACTCGGGCAGATACTTGCCCAGCACCCCGTAGCGATTCATGCGGGTGAGCTGGGTGGGGACATCGCCGCCACTGCGTAGCAGTTCCATGAACAGGCTCTGGTGGCGCAGGTCGTCGCGGAAAGCGTCGTCGATCAAGTGGCGATGATCGCGAATCTGACGGATGGTGTCGGCCCGGACGCCCTCGATCTCCGGATGCTGGGCCATCAGCAGGAACAGCTCCAGCAGCGCGCCGGGGCGCCGCAGGAAGACGTTGGGGTGACGGAGCTGAATGTAGCCACCCCGATTCTCGAAGCGCCCGTTGATCGGCTTGACCTCGAGCGCCTCGCCGGCGTGGAGAATCACTTCATCGAAATGCTGCAGCAGCATGTCGTTCAGTCCCGCCAGGGCGGTGACGTGGCGGTAGTAGGCTTTCATGAATTGCTCGACTGCCAACCGCTGCGGTGTGTCCGCGTAGCCGAACAGCTTGGCCAGGGCGCGCTGGTGGTCGAACAGCATGCGATCCTCGGCACGCCCGGCGATCATGTGCAGGGCGTAGCGAATCTGCCACAGGAACGCCTGGCCCTGGCTGAGGATCCGCAGCTCGGCATCGTTCATGAAGCCCTGTGCGACGACGTCTTCATAGCGCAGGGGGCCGAAATGGCGCTTGGCCACCCAGCCGATCATCTGGATGTCGCGCAGGCCGCCCGGCGCGCTCTTGAGGTTGGGCTCGAGGTGATACTCGGAGTTGTCGTGCTTGTAGTGGCGGGCGATCTGCTCCTGCCACTTGCCTTCGAAGAACGCCGCCGACGACCACATGTGGCGGGTGGAGAGGCGCTCCCGCATGGCGCTGCGCAGGGTTTCCGGGCCCGCCAGGGTGCGGGTTTCCAGCAGGTTGGTGATGACCGTGATGTCGCTTCGGGCCTCCCGCTCGCAGTCATTGAGCGAACGCACGCTCTGCCCGACCTCGAGGCCGATATCCCACAGCAGGGTGATGAACCCCGTCAGCGACTCGCGATAGGGCGTGTCGTCGTCCGTGCCGAGCAGCAGCAGCAGGTCGATGTCGGAGTAGGGGTGCAGCTCGCCGCGACCGTAGCCACCGACGGCCAGCAGGGCGACGTTGTCGTCCGGCCACTCGAACCGCTCCCAGGCGATCTCGAGCAGTCGGTCCAGGCACCAGGCGCGGCCGTAAACCAGGTCGCGCACATCGGCGCCGCCGCGAAAACGGTCGTCGAGGCGCTCGCGGATCGTCTTCAGCGCCAGCTTGAACAGCGCGACGGGTTGGGAGTCACGCGCCAGCTCCTCGCGAAAGGCCGCTGCATCGAATAGTGTTTCGTCGGGTTGAAAACGATAGTGGTGCAGCAGCATGCGACGGGCGTCTCCGGAGGCGAGGCAGCAGGCGGGCGACGATCAGTCCGTCAGGAAGCCGAAATCTTCGTCGGAACGGGCCGTCAGGACCTCCACGCCGGAAGCGGTGACCAGCAGAGTGTGTTCCCACTGCGCCGACAGGCTCTTGTCCTTGGTCACTGCCGTCCATCCGTCCTTCAATACCTTGGTGCGATAGCCACCGGCGTTGAGCATCGGCTCGATGGTCAGGCACATGCCTTCGGCCAGTTCGGCATCGGCTTCCGGCGCGTAGCCATCATAATGCAGCACCTGCGGTTCCTCGTGGAAGCCTGCGCCGATGCCGTGACCGCAGAAATCCCGGACCACGGAGTAGCCGGCTTTCTCGGCATGGTTCTGGATCACCCGGGCGATGGTCGACAGCCTGGCGCCCGGCCTGACTTCGGCGATACCTTTATAGAGGCTCTCCTGAGTGACGCGGCAGAGGCGCTCACCCTGTATCGTGTCACCGATGACGAACATCATGCTGCTGTCGCCGTGATAGCCATCCTGGGTCTTCACGGTGATATCGATATTCATGATGTCGCCGTTCTTGAGCTTCTTGTCGAAGTCGGGGATGCCGTGGCAGACGACGTGGTTTATCGAGGTGCAGATCGACTTGGGAAATCCGTGGTAGTCGAGCGGCGCGGGGGTCGAGCCCAACTCCTTGACGATGAAATCGTGGCAGAGCCGGTCCAGCTCACCAGTGGAGGCGCCGGCCGTGACGTGCGGGATGATCATCTCGAACACTGCGGCGGCCTGGCGGCCGGCTTCGCGCATTTTTTCGATTTCGTCGGGCGTCTTGCGTGGAATGTTCATGCGCTCTCGCAATGGGGCAATAGGAGGATGAGTCGTTCCGGATGGCGATGAATGGCTCGCCCGGGAGCGGTCTTAGACGACCGGCGACTTCATCTTGTGCGTCTTCTATGGTATAAATCCGCGCGCTCGACTGCAATTGCCCGTCGACACGTTCCGGCGAGGATGGGCGATCTGGCCCGCGACAGGCGTCTCTACGCTGTCGCAGGGCGGTCGAGTCAGTAGCGGCGACGGCTTTCGAACGAGGGCCGCGTCATCAAAAACACACACGCACCGACACATGGTCCCGGGTGCCGCGACGGTCTAGCCGAGCGGTCGGATCCATGGGGTGTGTGGAGGCCTAACCCGATTCTTTAGGAGTCATCATGGCACAAGTCAATATGCGCGATCTGCTCAAGGCAGGCGCACACTTCGGTCACCAGACCCGTTACTGGAACCCGAAGATGGGGCAGTACATCTTCGGCGCACGTAACAAGATTCACATCATCAACCTCGAGCATACGCTCCCGGCACTGCTGGAAGCGACTGGCATCGTCGAGAAGATGGCCTCTTCCAGCAACAAGATCCTGTTCGTCGGCACCAAGCGTTCCGCCAGCAAGATCATCAAGGAAGAAGCCACTCGCGTCGGTCAGCCGTTCGTCAACCATCGCTGGCTGGGCGGCATGCTGACCAACTACAAGACCATCCGCCAGTCGATCAAGCGCCTGCGCGAGCTCGAAACCATGCGCGAAGATGGCACGTTCGAGAAGCTGACCAA
Source organism: Salinicola sp. (assembly GCF_982684285.1). Lineage (NCBI taxonomy): Bacteria > Pseudomonadati > Pseudomonadota > Gammaproteobacteria > Oceanospirillales > Halomonadaceae > Salinicola > Salinicola sp. Next base: position 5,747 of record NZ_CEXLVS010000094.1, read on the forward strand.
GAAAGAAGTGCTGATGGCAACGCGCGAGCAGGACAAGCTCGAGCGTTCCATCGGCGGCATCAAGGAGATGGGTGGTCTGCCCGACGCGCTGTTCGTGATCGACGTCGATCACGAGCGCATCGCGATCAACGAAGCCAACAAGCTTGGTATTCCGGTGATCGGTGTGGTCGACACCAACTCCAACCCGGACGGCGTCGATTACGTCATCCCGGGTAACGACGATTCCATTCGTGCCATTCAGATCTATGTGCAGGCGATCGCCGACGCTTGCGGCAAGGCGAAGGAAGGTCGTCCCGACGAGTTCGTCGAGGTGAGCGAGACCAGCGAAGCCGCTCAGTAATCGAGAGAACGGCATCGAGTCTGCGCTGAGCATGCTCCCGCAGGGCGGCAGTCGGTTCGCCGATATCGGCGCAGACACAAGGGGGCTCCATAGCCCCCTTTTTACACCCGGAGCGACGCTCGCGTGGCGTCGTTCGTCAGACGAAACAGCGATTCTCAGGGGTAGAACATGGCAGCTATCAGCGCTTCTCTAGTCAAGGAACTGCGTGAGCGTACCGGTCTCGGCATGATGGAATGCAAGAAGGCATTGACCGAAGCCGACGGTGACATCGAGCGCGCGATCGAGGATCTGCGCAAGAATTCCGGCCTGAAGGCCGCCAAGAAAGCGGGCCGCACGGCCGCCGAAGGCGCGATTCTGACCCGAGTCGCCGAAGACGGCAGCTACGCCGCGATGCTGGAAGTCAACTCGGAGACCGATTTCGTCTCCCGTGACGACAACTTTAAGAGCTTTGCCTCCAAGGTGCTGGCCAAGGTGTTCGAGACCAAGTCCGAAGACGTGGCGGCCATCATGGACGGCGAGCTGGAAGACGCGCGCAATCAGCTGGTGCAGAAGATCGGCGAGAACATCTCCGTGCGTCGCGCGGTCGTCGTCGATGCGCCGGAAGGCGGTGTCGTTGGCGCCTACGTCCATGGCGACCGTATCGGCGTGCTGAGCGTGCTCAAGGGTGGCAACCCGGAAGTGGCCAAGGATGTCTCCATGCACGTGGCCGCGATCAACCCGGTCGTCGCGCGTCCGGAAGACATGCCGCAGGCCCAGCTCGACAGCGAGAAGGCGATCATCCTGGCCCAGCCGGACATGGCCGGCAAGCCGGCGGAAATCGCCGAGAAGATGGTTCAGGGTCGCCTCAAGAAGTATCTGGCGGAGAACAGCCTGACCGAGCAGCCTTTCGTCAAGGACCCGAACCAGACCGTTGCCGAGTACGCCAAGACGGCGGGCGGCGAAGTGGTCGGCTTCACGCGCTTCGAGGTTGGCGAGGGGATCGAGAAGGAAGAGGTCGATTTCGCCAAGGAAGTGATGGAACAGGCTCGCCGCAGCTGAGTTCCTTGCAGTGCCTGGGATCGTGCGCAGGTGCTTGCACCTGTGGACGGTCCCTCTGATGGCGTGCGCGAAAGCGCACGCCATCGCGTATCCGGCGGATGAGAAGAGCGTCTGCCACCTGCCGAATCCGACTCGTCAAACCAGGAGAGAGCGTCATGCCTGAAGTCATCGATCGACCCAGCAAGCCCAATGAGCGTAGCGACAAGTCGAAGTACAAGCGCATATTGTTGAAGCTGTCAGGCGAGGCGCTGACCGGTGAGCAGGATTTCGGCATCGACCCCAAGGTGCTCGATCGCATGGCGCTGGAGATTGGCCAGCTGGTGGGGATCGGTGTCCAGGTCGGTATCGTCATCGGCGGCGGCAACCTGTTCCGCGGTGCGGCGCTGCACGCGGCGGGCATGGAGCGGGTCACCGGCGACCACATGGGCATGCTGGCCACGGTGATGAACGCCCTGGCGATGCGCGATGCGCGGGAGCGTTCCAATATCCGTTCGCGAGTGATGTCGGCGATCCCCATGAGTGGTGTCGTCGAACACTACGACCGGCGGACCGCGATTCGGTATCTGACGTCGGGCGATGTGGTCATCTTCTCCGCCGGTACGGGCAATCCCTTCTTCACGACCGACTCGGCCGCCTGCCTGCGGGGCATCGAGATCGACGCCAACGTCGTGGTCAAGGCAACCAAGGTCGATGGCGTCTACGACAAGGACCCGGTCAAGCACCCGGAAGCCGTCAAGTACGAGCGGTTGAGTTACGATGAGGTTCTGGATCAGAAGCTCGGCGTAATGGATTTGACCGCCATCTGTCTGGTACGGGACCATGACATGCCGGTTCGCGTCTTCGACATGACCAAGCCTGGGGCACTGTTGAATCTGGTGGTCGGTGGGCGAGAAGGCACGCTGATTGATTGAGGTTTAGGACATGATCGACGATATCAAGAAAGATGCTGGCGCGCGCATGCAGAAGAGCCTGGATGCGCTCCAGAGCAATTTCCACAAGATCCGCACCGGCCGGGCCCATCCGAGCATACTGGATGCGGTGATGGTGGAGTACTACGGCAGTCAAGTGCCGATCAACCAGGTCTCGAACATCACGATCGAGGACGCTCGGACGCTAGCCGTGACGCCTTGGGAACGCCCGATGGTGCCGAAGGTCGAGAAGGCGATCATGACCGCCGATCTCGGGCTCAACCCGGCTACCAACGGCAACGTGATTCGCGTGCCGATGCCCCCGCTGACCGAGGAGACGCGGCGCAACTATATCAAGCAGGCGCGTGCCGAGGCCGAGAACGCGCGAGTCGCGATTCGGAGCATTCGCCGCGATGCCAATGGCGATCTCAAGGCGCTGCTCAAGGACAAGGAGATCACCGAAGACGACGAGCGTCGCGGCGAAGAGGAAATCCAGAAGTTGACCGACAAGCATGTCAGCGAGATCGATCGACTGCTGGAAACCAAGGAACACGACCTGATGCAGGTATGAGGGTCCGGGTGCCCGACGTCCTCCGGTACGCGGGCGCCGCTACCCACCTGTCTTGCGAGCTATCATGACAGACACGCAGTCGCGTGACGTTCAAGCGATGCCGTCGATGCCCCGCCACGTGGCGATCATCATGGATGGCAACAATCGCTGGGCGCGCGCCAGAGGGCTTTCCAGCGCACAGGGACATCGCGCTGGCGTCGAGTCGTTGCGCGCCGTCATCCGGCGGGCGGCGGAGCAGCGTATCGAGACCCTGACCCTATTCGCCTTCTCGAGTGAAAACTGGCGTCGTCCCTCGGCAGAGGTCGGCGCGCTGATGGAGCTCTTCATGCTGGTGCTCAAGCGCGAGGTGAAGAAGCTCCACGAGAACGGCATCCGGCTGAGCATCATCGGTGACCGCCGGCGCTTCTCGCCCTCCCTGCAGAAGCACATGAATCGTGCCGAAGCGTTGACCCGGGACAACTCCGGGATGCATCTCGTCGTGGCCGCCAACTATGGCGGGCGCTGGGATATCGCGTCCGCGGCGCAGCGCCTGGCACGCAAGGTCGCCGATGGGGTCATGAGTCCGGATGCGGTCGACGAGGCGGCTCTGGATCGCGAGGTGTGCCTGAGCCAGGAGCCGCCCATCGACCTGTGCATCCGCACCAGTGGAGAGCAGCGGATATCCAACTTCCTGCTGTGGCAGCTTGCCTATGCGGAGTTCGTGTTCGCACCGGAGCTTTGGCCCGACTTCGACGGTGCGGCGTTCGATGCCGCGATCGACGCTTTCAAGCAGCGCCAGCGCCGTTTCGGCATGAGCCAGCAGCAGGTCGAGGTTCAGGGTGCTTAGACAGCGAATACTGACGGCGCTGGTGTTGGCGCCACTGGCCCTCGGCGGCCTGTTTGGCCTCTCCGGGGGCGGTTTTGCCGCCTTCACCGCGTTCGTCCTGCTGCTCGGGGCCTGGGAGTGGGCGCGTCTGGCCGGATTCGACGCGGTCAAGCCGCGACTGCTCTACACCGCCGGTCTCGGTCTGCTGCTGCTGGTCGCGTGGTGGTCCGGGTGGATCGTGGCGCGCTGGCCGCTCTGGCTCGGTGCGCTCGGCTGGCTGGCCAATACCTGGTGGGTCTCGCGTTACCCCGGAGCGACCGGCCAGTGGCAACCTCCGGTGCTGCGCCTGAGCATGGGCGTGTGGGTATTGTTGCCCTGCTGGGTGGGGCTCTATCAGCTGCGGCAGCAGGGCAGCGAGTGGCTGCTGTTCGTGTTGCTGCTGGTCTGGGTGGCGGACATCGGGGCCTATTTTGCCGGGCGGCGCTATGGCCGGCGCAAGCTGGCACCGAGCGTCAGCCCGGGCAAATCGTGGGAAGGCGTCTACGGTGGCTGGGTCGCGGTTGCGGTTCTGGTCCTGCTCTATGCGCTGTGGCTTTCGCTCGATTTTGGCCAGGCGCTGGCCTTGCTGGTGGTCGCGCTGGTGGTGGCGTTCGTCTCCGTCATCGGGGATCTGCTCGAGAGCATGCTCAAGCGCTTTCGCGGGCTGAAGGATTCCAGTCACCTGCTGCCGGGCCACGGTGGCATTCTCGATCGTATCGACAGCCTGACGGCTGCCGTTCCTCTCTTCGCCCTGATCCGCCCCTGGCTGGGATAGCGCACCGATGTCTTCCTCTTCCTGCAAGGTCACACTGCTGGGCGCGACCGGCTCCATCGGTCGCAGCACGCTGGACGTGATCGCCCGGCACGCCGATCGCTATCAGCTTCATGCGGTGACCGCCCAGCGCTCCCGCGAGGCGCTGCTCGAGATCTGTCTGCGATTCGAGCCGCAGCGAGCGGTGATCGGCACGTCGCAGGATGCCGAGTGGCTGCGCTCCCGGCTGCGGGAAGCCCGGTTGACGGAGATCGAGGTCTCCCATGGGGAGTCTGCCCTGCTGGAAGTGTCGCGGGCCACCGAGGTGGACGTGGTGATGGCAGCCATCATGGGGGCGGCGGGGCTGATGCCGACGCTGGCAGCGGTCGAGGCGGGCAAGCGCGTGCTGCTGGCCAACAAGGAGGCGCTGGTGATGTCCGGCGGGCTGTTCATGGATGCCGTGTCGCGCCATGACGCCACTCTTTTGCCCATCGACTCGGAACATAATGCCATCTATCAGTGTCTTCCTATGCAGCGTGCCGGTCGACACCGCGAGCTGAACCGCGACGGGGTATCGCGACTGCTGCTGACGGCGTCGGGCGGACCGTTTCGAACCTGGTCGCTGGAGGCGCTGGAAAACGTCACGCCCGAGCAGGCGTGTGCGCACCCCAACTGGTCGATGGGACGCAAGATATCCGTCGACAGCGCCACCATGATGAACAAGGGGCTCGAACTGATCGAGGCGTGTTGGCTGTTTGATACGGCGCCTGGGCAGGTCGAGGTGGTGGTTCATCCGCAGAGCATCGTTCATTCGATGGTCGGATATGCCGACGGTTCGGTGCTGGCGCAGATGGGCAACCCCGACATGCGCACGCCGATCGCCTACGGCCTGGCCTGGCCTGCGAGGCTCGATGCCGGCGTCGAGCCACTGGACCTGTTCGCGATATCGCGTCTCGACTTCGAGGCCCCGGATGAGGCTCGCTTCCCCTGTCTGCGGCTGGCCCGGGAGGCGATGGAAGCGGGTGGCACGGCGCCGGCGACCCTCAACGCCGCCAACGAGGTCGCGGTGCAGGCGTTCCTCGACGGAGAGCTCTCCTTTCTTGGCATTGCCAAGCTGGTTGAGGCCACGCTCGAGGCTACCGAGAGGCGAGCAGCGGATTCGCTCGACGTGATATTGTGCGAGGATGCGCGAGCGCGGCGGTCGGCCGAGCGCCTGCTGCATCAACGATCTTTCCAGAGGGGGCGGGCGTGATGGATACGATCCAGAACGTACTGGCGGTCATCGTCGTACTCGGCCTGCTGATCACGTTTCACGAGTTCGGGCATTTCTGGGTGGCCCGCCGCTGCGGCGTGAAGGTTCTGCGCTTCTCGGTGGGGTTCGGCAAGCCGCTCTGGTCGCGTTTCGATCGCCAGGGTACGGAATACGCCATTGCCGCCATCCCGCTCGGCGGCTACGTCAAGATGCTCGACGAGCGCGAGGGGCCGGTGGCGCCGGAAGAGCGGGATCAGGCGTTCAATCGCAAGAGCGTCTGGGCGAGAATCGCCATCGTGGCGGCGGGACCGATCGCCAATCTGCTGCTGGCCTTGGTCGCTTACTGGGCGCTGTTCGTCTATGGCTCCACCACCGTGGCGCCGGTGATCGGCGAGGTGACGCCGGGGTCGCTCGCGGCCCAGGGCGGGCTTCGGAGTGGGCAGGAGATCGTCAGCGTCGAAGGACGGGAGACGCCCTCGTGGAACGAGGTCAACCTCCAGCTGATCGCGGCGATCGGTGCCAACGGCGAGCTGGACGTCACGACCCGGGACCCCGCGGGCGGCGCGACTCGAACTCACGCCGTGCCCGTGCAGCAGTGGCTGGTGCGGCAGGATCCGCCGCAGCCGATGTCGTCGCTCGGCATCACGCCCTGGCGTCCCGAGGTGCCGGCGGTACTGGGCCGCGTGCTCGAGGACAGCCCGGCGAGTCGTGCGGGATTGCAGGCCGAGGACCGTATCCTCAGCGTCGACGGCTCGCCGGTCGCCGACTGGGTCGCGTTCGTCGACGTGGTGCGCAGCCACCCTGGCGCCGAGTTGTCGCTGACGGTCGAGCGGGATGGTGTGACCCGCGACGTCACGCTGATGCCCGAGGCGAGGCAGGCGGAGGATGGCGAAAACATCGGCTATGTGGGCGCCGCTTCCCGGCCGGTCGAGTGGCCCGAGTCCTATCGGCGCGAGATTCGCTATGGCCCGGTGGCGGCTGTCGGGCAGGCGCTGAGCAAGACCGGTGAAATGACCTGGCTGACGGTGGACTCGATCCGCAAGATGATCGTCGGCTGGATTTCGCCCTCGAACCTCTCCGGGCCGATCACCATCGCCCGTATCGCCGGAGACTCGGCGCGTAGCGGCGTCGAGACGTTCATCGGCTTTCTGGCCTATCTGTCGATCAGTCTGGGGGTGTTGAATCTGCTGCCGATTCCGGTTCTCGACGGCGGTCACCTGGTCTACTACCTGATCGAGCTGGTTCGAGGCAAGCCGGTATCGGAAACGGCCCAGGCGGTGGGCTTGCGCGTTGGCGTGGCATTGGTGGGATGCCTGATGGTGATGGCGTTCTACTTCGATTTGATGCGGCTTTGACGACAGGACGTCGTTGCCGGACGGCGCCGGGACCATCGGCGCGCGGGAAGACCCCATGAGTGGTGAGTGACGAGCTTGTCAGTCATAGGGAGAAATGTATAAGGTGCCTGTTCGATACGCGGGCGGACCCCACAGAAGCGACTGATTGCATGAAACTCAAGACCATCGGATTGGCAGGATTTCTGCTGGCCAGCTCTCCCGTTGCGCTGGCGGCACCTTTTGAGATTTCGGATATTCGTGTAGAGGGGCTGCAACGCGTCTCGGCTGCATCCGTCTTCAACGCTTTCCCCGTCAGCGCAGATCAAACGGTCGATGATCAGCAACTGGGCCAGGCTGCCCAGAAACTGTTCGATACTGGATTGTTCGACGACATTCGACTTTCCCGCGACGGTGACGTGCTGATCGTCAACGTGGTCGAGCGGCCGTCCATCGCCGAGATCAACATCGACGGCAACTCCCAGATATCCGACGACGACCTGCGCAAGGGGTTGAGCGATGCGGGGCTGGCCGAAGGCCAGGTCCTGCAGCGTTCGACCCTGGAAGAGATGCAGCGCGAGCTGGAACGGCTCTACCAGTCCCAGGGCCGGTACAGTTCGAACATCAAGACATCCGTCGAACAGCTCGAGCGCAACCGGGTTCGCGTCAATATCAACATCAACGAAGGCGAAGTCGCCAAGATCCGCCAGATCAACGTCGTCGGTAACCAGGCGTTCGACGACGACACGCTGCGCGATCTGTTCCAGCTCGAGGACAAGCCAGGCTGGTTCTTCGGCTGGTTTTCCGACGACGAGTATTCTCGCGAGGCGCTTTCCGGCGACCTGGAAACGCTGCGCTCGTGGTACCTCGACCGCGGCTACGTCAACTTCGCCATCACCTCGACCCAGGTGTCGATCAGTCCGGACAAGTCCCGCATCTTCGTCACCATCAACGTCGACGAGGGCAAGCGTTACAAGCTGGACAAGATCAATTTCGACGGCGATCTGAAGATCGACGAGTCGACCGCCCGTTCGCTGGTGACCGCCAAGTCCGGCGAGTACTACTCCCAGAGCAAGCTGACCGAGTCCTCGGAAGCGCTGCGCCAGAAGCTCGGTGCCGAGGGCTTCGCCTTCGCCGATATCAAGGCCGTGCCTACCGTCAACGAGGCGGGCGATACGGTGGATATCACCTTCCGCGTCGATCCGGGGCGGCGGGCCTACGTGCGCCGGATCAATTTCGAAGGCAACACCACCACCCAGGACGAAGTGCTGCGGCGCGAAATGGTGCAGATGGAAGGCGCGCCGGCCTCCACCGACCAGATCTCGCAGTCGCGCCAGCGTCTCGAACGGCTGGGGTTCTTCAAGCAGGTCGACGTGGATACCCGGCCAGTGGCCGGCGAACCGGACCAGCTGGACGTCACCTACAACGTCCAGGAGCAGCCGTCGGGTTCCATCTCCGCCAGTGTCGGCTTCTCCCAGAGTGCCGGGGTCATCTACGGTGCGGCGCTGTCGCAGAGCAACTTTCTGGGGACCGGTAACCGGGTCAACATCGGTGCGCAGCGAAGCGACACGTTCACCAACATCAACTTCGGCTTCACCGATCCGTACTGGACCCTCGACGGTATCTCGCGCGGTTACAACGTCTTCTATCGCGAAACCGACTACGAAGACTCCGATATCTCGACCTATTCGACGGATTCCTACGGCGGTAACATCAATTTCGGGTATCCGATCAACGATCTGTCGCGGCTGAACTTCGGTGTCGGGCTCGAAGACCTGTCGATCGACGGCGCCCACGGGGTACTGATCAACATCACCGGCGACTCCGGTATGACCCTGTTCGAGGTCAACGCGGCCTCGATGC
>NZ_CEXLVS010000095.1:0-14633 GCF_982684285.1 Salinicola sp.
CGATCTGCGGGCGGCAGGAGCGGGCGTCCGTCGTGAGCCCGCGGCTGCCGATCTACGTCGAGAAGATCCTGGGCGATGACGAACGCCTCCACACCGACTGGGGCGTGGATGGCACCACCGGCTATGAATTTCTCGATCTGGTCTCGGGCATCCAGCACGACCCGGCAGGGCAAGAGCCGTTGGCTCGGCTGTGGCAGGAGATCAGCGAACGCAGCGCGGATTTCACCGCCGAGGTCGAGGCCGCACGCCAGGAGATGCTGTACGGGCCGCTGACTGCCGAGTTCGAGCGTTGCGTCCTGGCGACGCGGGCCCTGGCCGACGCCAGCCCCGCCACCCGCGAATTCAGCCTGCCCGCGATCCGGCGCGTGGTGGGCGCACTGGCGATCGGGTATCCGGTCTACCGCAGCTATGCCGATCGACACGGTCGTCCCGAGATGGATGCCGATGCGTTCGCTCGTGCCATGCAGGCCGCGCGATCGCGCCTGTCCGCCGCCGATGCGTCCTGGCTGCCGTTGCTGGATGACTGGTTCGGCGGCGAGGCGCCCGAGGCGTTCGAGGAGCCTGAGCGCGGGCTGCGCTTGAGTGCGATGACGCGCTTTCAACAGCTGACATCGCCACTCGCGGCGAAGTCCGTGGAGGACACCGCCGGCTATCGCTCGGCCGTCCTGCTGTCGCGCAACGACGTCGGTTGCGAGGGCGCCCATTTCGCCTACCCGGTCCAGCGCTTCCACCAGGCGAACCGGCAGCGTCTGGAGACCTTTCCCCAGGCCATGCTGACGACCGCGACACACGATCACAAACGTGGCGAGGACGTCCGGGCGCGTCTGGCGGCCCAGAGCGAACGGGTCGACGTGCTGGCGCCGAAGATGCGTGACTGGGCCCGGGATTCGCGTCTCCACGACAGTCATTCGGCCCCCGGCGGCGGCGATCGACTGATGATGCTCCAGGTGCTGCTGGCGGCCTGGCCACTGGCGTTGGCGCCAGGGCCAACGCGGAACGAAGAGTCCGCTTCCCGCGATCGGGAGGCGTTGCGCGAGTACGCCGATCGGCTCGTCGCTTGGCAGCGCAAGGCGATGCGTGAGGCCAAGCTCGCGAGCCACTGGCTGGCGCCCGACGAGACGTACGAACAGGCGGGCGAGGACGCCATACGCCGCGCCTTGACCGGCGATGCGCTGACTCACGAGCTGGCATCGGCCGCGGCGATGCTCGACATGCCCGGAGCGGTCAATGGCCTGGCGCAGGCGGTACTCAGGCTCTGTTCGCCGGGCATCCCGGATCTCTACCAGGGTACCGAGTTCTGGGACCTCTCGCTGGTCGATCCCGACAATCGCCGTCCGGTCGACATGGCGACGCGCCGGGAGGCCCTGGACCACCTCGAAACGCCGGTGGCGGCCTGGCGCCACTGGCGGGACGGTGCCGTCAAGCAGGTCGTGATTCAGCGCTTGTTGAATTTGCGGCGTGACCATCCGCGACTTTTCGATGACGGGGACTACCTGCCTCTGCAGGCGAGTGGGCCGAATGCCGATCGCGTCATTGCCTTTGCACGTAGAGCGCAGGGCGTGACGTTGCTGGTGGTCGTCACCCGGCTCTCTGCGGCGCTGATGGACGATACCTTCGAGGGGCGGCTCCAGTGGTCGGACACGGCACTGCCCCTCGAGGCGTTGGGAGTGAACGGCGTCGGGCAGGGCTGGCTGACGCCGACGCCGGTGGCGGCCGACGGCACGCTACCGCTACATCGACATTTGTCGGATTTTCCCTGCGGGGTTTGGGTGTGGGCACCTTGAACCCGCTATCTTGAGCGTGAAGCACCGGCCTTGTCGGTGCCGAACGAAACCGGTGGGGCAGGGATGCCCCGTCAAGCCACGAGTACAGGAAGGAGCGCATCATGATGACCGGTCGTGAACAACGCATACGAATGCTGGCTTACCGCATATGGGAGTCGGAAGGGCGACCCGACGGCCAGGAAGCTCGCCATTGGGAAATGGCCGAACGCATCGTCGAGGCCGAGAACGCCCGCGAGGAGGAGCAGGAGTGGCGCGCGGTGTCCGACGAACCCTCCCCGCTGGAGGGCGAGGAGCCGACCGCGGAGCCCGACGAAATCGGTATCGACGAGCCGCGCCTGCCGCTGGACGATCCCGAGACCGAAGCGCGCAAGGAGCAGGATACGGGCGTCGATGTCAGTTCCCCGCAGCCTCGAACCGGCTCTCCGGCTCGGCGCAAGGCGGCGAGCAGCGGCGAGGGCACTTCGCCGGCGCGCAAGCGCGGCACGACGAAGGTTTCCGGGGGCGCCGACAAGAAGCCGGCGACCAAGCCGCGCAAACCTCGCGGCACGAACGACGGCAAGAGCGAGTGACCGGCCCACACTGGGCATCACAGGGCGACAGGATGGACCTGGCTCGCCCGGAGGGTAGTCGATGACCGATATGCGTTGGGGACGGGATGAAACGATGGGATGCGTCGTTCAGGAAGCGGGATTGCTGCAGTCGCGGATTCGGGAGGGGCTTCCCTACCCTCTGGGGGCGACGTGGGATGGGCTCGGGGTCAACTTCTCGCTGTTCTCCGCCAACGCGACCCGAGTCGAACTCTGCCTCTTCGACGAAAACGGACAGGAAGAGCTGGAGCGGGTGGTGCTGCCGGAGTATACCGACGAGATCTGGCACGGTTACCTGCCGGATGCCCGTCCCGGCCAGCTCTATGGCTATCGAGTGCATGGCCCCTACGATCCGGAGGCTGGCCATCGCTTCAATCATCACAAGCTGCTGATCGATCCCTACGCCAAGCAACTGGTCGGTAAGCTGATCTGGGACGACGCCCTCTACGGTTACACCATCGGTCACGAGGATGGCGATCTCAGCTTCGACGAGCGGGACAGTGCACCGTTCATGCCCCGTTGCCGCGTCATCGACCCGGCGTTCACCTGGGGGCGTTCCACCGAAATTCGGGTGCCGTGGAGCGATACCGTCATCTACGAGACCCATGTGCGCGGCTACACCATGCGTCATCCGTCGGTACCGGAAGCGCTGCGCGGCACATTCTCGGGGCTCGCCGTGCCGGAAGTGATCGATTACCTCGTCGATCTGGGCATCTCCTCCCTAGAGCTGATGCCGATCCACGCCTTCGCCGACGATCGGCACCTGCAGGAGAAGGGGCTGCACAACTACTGGGGTTACAACACCCTGGCGTTCTTCGCGCCGCACCCGAACTACATGTCGACCGAGTCGGTCAGTGAATTCAAGCAGATGGTGGCGCGCTACCACGCCGCCGGCATCGAGGTGCTGCTCGACGTGGTCTACAACCACACGGCGGAAGGCAACGAGATGGGGCCGACGCTGTCGTTCAAGGGCATCGACAACGCCTCCTATTATCGGCTGATGCCGGACAAGCCGCGGTTCTACATCAATGACACCGGCACCGGCAATACACTGAACCTTTCCCACCCCCGGGTCCTGCAGATGGTGACGGACTCGCTGCGTTACTGGGCCGACGAGATGCGTGTCGATGGCTTCCGCTTCGACCTGGCCACGATCCTGGGGCGCGAGGCCGATGGCTTCGACGAGGGTGGCGGCTTCCTCGATTCCTGTCGCCAGGACCCGCTGCTGTCGCAGTGCAAGCTGATCGCCGAACCCTGGGACTGCGGCCCCGGCGGTTACCAGGTCGGCAAGTTTCCGCCCGGCTGGGCGGAGTGGAACGATCGCTTCCGCGACGACATGCGGGCGTTCTGGCGGGGAGACGAGGGCCGCCTGCCCGCCTTCGCCAATCGTCTGACCGCGTCGGCCGACCTGTTCAACCATCGCGGCCGCAAGGCGTTCTCGTCGATCAATTTCATCACCGCTCACGACGGCTTCACGCTGCGCGACCTGGTGAGCTACAACGCCAAGCACAACGCGGCCAATGGCGAAGACAACCAGGACGGGCACGACGACAACGTCTCCTGGAACCACGGCGTCGAGGGCGACACCGAAGATCCCGGGATCCGTGCGCTGCGCATGCGTCAGATGCGCAACCTGCTGGCGACGTTGATGCTTTCCCAGGGCACGCCGATGCTGCTGGCGGGGGACGAGTTCGCTCGCACGCAGGGCGGTAACAACAACGCCTACTGCCAGGACGGGGACATCGGCTGGGTCGACTGGAACCTCTCCGACGAGGGGCGCGGCCTGCTGGCCTTTACCCGCCAGCTGATTCGGCTGCGGCGACAGTATCCGATTCTCGAACGCGGGCGTTTCATGACCGGTGAGCTGAACGAGAACCTCGGCATCAAGGATGTCACCTGGCTCACGCCGGCCGCGGAGGAGATGGAGGTGGAGCACTGGCACGACGAGGAGGCCAAGGCGATTGGCGTGGTGCTCAACGGTCATGCCCAGCCCACCGGCATTTGCCGCTTCGGCTCGGACGTCACGGTGTTCCTGGCTCTCAACGCCTCCGATGGGGATGTCGACTTCGTGTTGCCGGACGTGCCGGGGGGGAGCGAGTGGCTGAGGCGCGTCGAAACCTTCGATCCGGCAGCCGGAGACGTGCGCTGCCCCATGGAGAGCGGCTATCGGGTCAGGTCGCGCAGCCTCTCGCTGTTCGAGCTGATCGAAGAGGAGGCGTCACATGATTGATCGATATCCCGACTTCCGGCGGCTGGCAGGTGGCTCATGACGCGAACTCGTTCTCGCAGTGAATCCGGGGAGAGCGGCGCGGATCGCTCGGATGCCTGGCCGACCGGCATGCCCCGGGTCACGGCTTCCCGCCTGGGCGTGGCGGATCTGGAGTCGCTCGCGCAGGCGACGCACGCCAATCCGTTCGCCGTGCTGGGACCCCACGTGCGCGCCGACGGCAGGCTGGAAGTCAGCGCCTACCTGCCGGGCGCGCAGGCGGTATCGCTGGTGGCGCGCGACAGTGACCGCTTACTGGGGGAGTGCGTGCTCGGTGCCATCGATGGATTTTTCGTCGGTGAGATGGCAAGTCCGTGCGCCTACCGACTGCATATCCGCTGGCCGGAGGGTGAGCAGATCGTTGCCGACCCCTACGCCTTTCCCCTGTTGCTGGGGGAGACCGACCTCTACCTGATCGGGGAGGGGAACCATCGGCGCCTCGGTGAATGCCTCGGGGCACGCGTGATGACGGTGGAGGACGTCGGGGGCGTGCGTTTCGCGGTATGGGCGCCCAACGCACAGCGGGTGGCGGTGGTCGGCGATTTCAATGGCTGGGACTCGCGCCGTCACGGCATGCGCTGCCGCTATCCCTCCGGGGTGTGGGAGATATTCATCCCCGGAATCGGGGTCGGCGAGCGCTACAAGTACGCCTTGATCGACATCAATGGCGAGCGCCTGCTCAAGGCCGATCCGGTCGCGCTCTCCACCGAGCCGCCGCCCCTGACGGCGTCGGTGGTGGCCGACTCGACGCCGTTTGCCTGGCACGACCAGACCTGGATGGACGAAAGACCCGGCCGGCACGCGCCGACGGCGCCAATTTCGATCTACGAGCTGCATGCCGGCTCCTGGCGCAAGCATGGCGGCGACGAGGGCACGATCTATGGCTGGCGGGATCTCACCGAGGCGTTGATTCCCTACGTGCTCGAGATGGGCTTCACCCATATCGAGCTGATGCCGATCATGGAGTATCCCTTTGGCGGTTCATGGGGTTATCAGCCGCTGTCGCTGTTCGCGCCCAGTGGACGCTTCGGTTCGCCCCAGGAGTTCGCGGCGTTCATCGATGCCTGCCACATGGCGGGTATCGGCGTGAGTCTCGACTGGGTCCCCGGCCATTTTCCCTCCGATCCTCACGGTCTGGCGCGTTTCGATGGGACCGCACTGTACGAATATGCCCATCCCTTCGAGGGCTACCACCAGGACTGGAATACCTATATCTACAATCTGGGGCGGCGCGAGGTTCACGGCTTCATGCTGGCCTCGGCGCTGCACTGGTTGCGCGACTTCCACATCGATGGCCTGCGGGTCGATGCGGTCGCCTCGATGATCTATCGCAACTACTCCCGCCGCGAAGGGGAGTGGATTCCCAATCATCTCGGCGGGCAGGAGAACCTGGAAGCGGTGGCATTCCTCCAGCATCTCAACCAGGTGGTCCACGACGAGGTACCGGGCGCGATCGTCATCGCCGAGGAGTCGACGGCGTGGCCAGGCGTCACCGCACCGGTGGAGCAGCAGGGCCTGGGGTTCAGCTACAAGTGGAACATGGGGTGGATGCACGACAGCCTGAGCTACATGAGTCACGATCCACTCTATCGTCGCTATCATCACGATCAATTGACGTTCGGCCTGATCTACGCCTTCAACGAACGCTTCATGCTGCCGATTTCCCATGACGAGGTGGTGCACGGCAAGGGGTCGCTGCTGGACAAGATGCCCGGCGATGACTGGCAGCGATTCGCCAACCTGAGAGCCTACCTGAGCTTCATGTGGCTGCATCCCGGCAAGAAACTGCTGTTTATGGGCTGCGAATTCGCTCAGGGGCGGGAGTGGAGCCATGACCGCGAACTCGACTGGTGGCTGCTGCAGGAAGCGCCCAACGCCGGCATCCGGCGCCTGGTGGGCGATCTCAACGCGCTCTACCGGTCGCATCCGGCGCTTCACGCGCTGGATTGCGAGGCGGACGGCTTCCAATGGGTCATCGGTGACGACAGCCACAACAGCGTCTTCGCCTGGTGGCGCCGGGATCGCCACGGCCGCCAGGCGCTGGCGGTGGCGAACATGACGCCGCAACGGCTCGGCGGCTACCGCATCGGGGTGCCGTCCGCCGGCAACTGGCAGGAGCGCTTCAACTCCGATGCGGCATGTTACGGCGGGAGCAACGCGGGCAATGGCGGCGGTTTGCAGAGCGAGGCGGTCGCCGCCCACGGCGAGTGTCAGTCGCTGGTGCTGACCCTGCCGCCGTTGGGGGTGGTGCTACTGATGCCCGGCGCGCTGGGCGAGTAGTGCCCGGGTGACGCCGTTGGTCCAGCCGAAACCGTCCTGCAGGGGGTATTCGCCACCGGTGGCGAAGTCCGCGCCAGGGTAGAGCACGTACTTTTCCACCAGCTTGTTTTCACGGCTGTAGAGCTCCTCGACCAGGGCCAGCCAGCGATCGGCGATGGTGTCGGCGAGCTCGGTGAAACCGTAGCGCCGTAGCCCCTCGATCGCCATCCACTGCAGCGGTGCCCAGCCATTGGGATGGTCCCACTGCTGCTGGCTATCGGTGATCTCCGTGGTGGCGAGGCCGCCCGGTGTCATGAGCCGATTGGCGATGATATTGGCGACACGTTCCGCCTGGGCGTCGGAAGCTGCGCCAACGAACAGCGGAACGACACAGCCGGCCGTCAGATGGACGCTGCTCTGGCCGCGAACGAAATCGTAGTCGTAATAGGCTCCCCGGGAATCGCTCCAGAGATATCGGTCCATCGCCGCTTGCCGACGCAGCGAGCGGCGTCGGAAATCTCCCGCCCTGGCGTCGTCGCCGGTGGCGGCATGGAGACGACAGAGTGTCTGTTCGAGATGAAAAAGTAGCGAGTTGAGTTCCGGGGTGACAAAACAGGTGGTGCGAATCGTGCTGAGATCCGTCACGTCGTCGAGCCATCGCCCACTGAAATCCCATCCGCTCTCCGCGCCCGCGCGCAGGTTCCGGAACAGCGCCTCCGCAGGACGGGCAGAGCGGGCGGCGATTTCGAGATCTTCCCTGAAAGACTCCTCGCGGGGCGTGGCGCGATCGTCCCAGTGCCGATTCAGCCGGCTATCTTCGTCGAGACGCACGCAGCGCCGATGGCTCTCGCCGGGTTTCAGCGTGTTCTCGCCATCCATCCAGAAAGCGTATTCCCGCTCCAGTTGGGGCAGGTAGTCGACGGCCTGGCGCAGTCCCTGCCGCTCGGTCAGCTCGACCATCATCGAGAACAGCGGCAACTGGGACCGGCTGAGATAGTAGGTGCGGTTGCCGTTGGGCATATGGCCGTAGCGCATGATCAGATCGGCGCAGTTGTCGGTGACCGCGCACATCAGGTGGTTCTCACCGCTGGCGGCGAGCCCCAGCATGGTGAAATACGAGTCCCAGTAGTAGTACTCGCGAAACCGCCCCCCCGGCACCACGTAGTCGTGGCACAGGGCGAGCAGCGAGGACCAGCGCGGATGCTGGCGCGAGTTGCGGGTCAGCACCGGCCACAGGTTGTCGATATGTTCGACCAGGTCGTGCTCGGGACGGGCTTCGTAGCCCCGGCCCGGGATCATGTCGCTGTAGAAGTGATCGGACACGAAGACGGCAAGATCGAAACCCACCTGTCGTCGCTGCTGCTCGTAGGCTTCCACGATCTCTTCGGGCGGTTGTCTCGGGATGCAGTCGGCGAAGGTCTTGGAATCCTCGAAGATATGCGCGAGCGCGACCGCCTCGAACAGCTCGCCGAAGCGGTCGTGGGGGGTAACCGCCGCCTCGTCGATCGAGTCGGTACTCCCGGAAGGCGTCTGAAAGCTGTCGAGCATGTCGTTTTCCCTGTGTGACGTGGAGCGTACCGGAGACGACATGGCCCCCTGGTTATTCTTCATACTGCCACAGCAGCCCACCGTCTACCGGTAGCGATGCACCGGTCATGTAGGCGGCATCTTCGGATGCCAGGAATTCGACCACGCCCGCCACGTCCTCGGGCCTGCCCAGACGGTTGAGCGGGATGTTGCCGAGCAGGTGGCGCAGTTTTTCCGGATCCTCGTCCAGCGCCGAGTTCATCGGTGTCTTGATGGCACCGGGCGCCACGCTGTTGACGGTAATGCCCAGCGGTGCCAGTTCGACGGCCAGGTTCCGGGTCAGCATGCGCATGCCGCCCTTGCTCATGCAGTAGCTGGTGAAGCCCGGGAAGGGGAGCTCCTCGTGGACCGAGCTCATGTTGATCACGCGTCCGCCGCGGCCTTCGTCACGAAGATAGCGAACGAAAGCCTGCGTGGTGAAGCAGACACCCTTGAGATTGGTGCGCATGACGTTGTCGTAGTCGGCCTCGTCGACGTCGAGGAACGGAGAATCAATCTCCAGTCCCGCGTTGTTGACCAGAATGTCCAGTTGGCCCAAGGCATCGACGCTCTCCGCGATCAAGCGGCGATTGGTATCGACATCCCCGATGTCTCCGGTGACGATCGCTGCCCGCCGGCCATGGGCGCGAACCCGCCTTGCGGTCTCCTCCGCGCGCTCCGAGGGGCGGCTACCACTGACGACGACATCGGCGCCGGCCTGGGCGAGACGCTCGGCAATGGCACGACCAATGCCCTGGGTGCTGCCGGTCACCAGTGCGACTTTGCCTGAAAGGCGCATCTCTCTCTCCTTGCGTGATGTCTCGTATGAATTCCGGGCGGAAGGTAAGTTCCCAGCGGAGTGTCAGTCCCGAGCGGAGTGTGAGGAACGGCCGCGGAACCGACGCTTGCCGGCAGATCCTGGCCAGGCACCGCCGCCGGCACTCCGGTCGGGGCGGCGCCTCCGTTGAAGATAGAGCAGCTTCGACCTTTGGACCAAAGAGTTGAAGCGTTGTTCTGGCGTCGCCTGGATAGCATGATGTCTGGCGGCAAGCCATCGACGGCTTGATAGTGACGCGTAAGGGAGTCAACGTGACGGGATTGAGAAAGCGGGGATGGATCTTGGGGCTGGTCCTGGCGTTACTGGTCAGCCTGCCGGCATCGGCGCAGTCGCTGACATCGCTGATGGGCGGCAGCCAGGGCAGCGGAACCCAGTCGGCAACCGCGCCCTCTCCACAGGAACTGAGTGCATCGCTCGATCAGATCATCGCGACGCTCGAAAACAGCGATCAGCGCCAGTCCCTGCTGGAGCATCTCAAGCAACTGCGTGATGCCACCGCAGCGGACGCCAAACAGGAGAGTGGGGCGGGAGGGCTGCTCGGTGCCCTCGCGCAGTCGTTCTCGTCTCTTGAAACCGATGGACTCGACAACCCGATCCGCTACTGGTCGACACGAGCCGATCAGGCCGGAGAGGATATCTCGACGCTGGTCGGCAATCACCGGCAGTGGCCAAGGATCCTTTTCGAGCTGGTCTGGGTCACGGCACTCTGGGTCGGTGTGACGCTGCTCGTCGCAACGCTGTGGCGCTGGGGCGTCCGTCAGTTGGGGCTGCCGTGGCATCTACCGGCGGAGCCGACGACCTGGACGCTCGTTCGCCATATCATCCGGCGCGTGGTGCCCCTGGCGATCGGCTTCGTCGTCGCGCTGATGACCGTGCACCAGGTCGAGACCGGCACGGTCGGTATTGCGCTGGCCATGGTCGCGGCGTACGCCACGCTTTGCGGTGCGGTCTTCTCGTCGGTCTGTGAAATCGTCTTTTCGCTGTTCGGTAGCGGGCATCGTCACACCGCGCTACGCATCCTGCGTCGACGCGGGGCCCGGTGGCTGTTTGCGCTGGGGGCGCTGGTCGCATTGGGCGATGCAGCCAATGCCGAGGCGCTGGTCGAGCCTCTCGGCGAGGGGGTCACGACTTTCCTGTCACTGATCGCCAACGTGTGTGCGGCATCGCTGCTGGGCATCTTCGTTCTGGTATTTCGACGCCCCATACGGCATCTGATGCGCAATCGCCCCTATTCCCAGCGTCAGGAGCGTCGCGCAACCACCGAACTGATCCGGGTCTTCAGCCAAATCTGGCACATCCCCATTCTGGTCATGGTGGCGGTGTCGCTGATCGCGATGATCATGTCGGCCGAGGATTCGCGCAGTGCGTTTTTCCGCGCGGTAGTGACGGCCGGACTCATGATCGCGACCCTGGTGGTCACCGGCCTGATTCACCGGCGAGGCATGAACGTCCGTGAGAACCCCTCCTCCGAATACATGGCGCGCCTGGCACGCTTCGGCTTCACCCTGGCCCATCTGGCGAGCTGGATGATCTTCGCCGAGCTGGCGATGCGGGTCTGGGGCTCATCGCTATGGGCGGTGGGTGCCTCCGCCGGCATCGGCCAGCAGATCGCCAAGGGCGTGCTCGGATTGGGCGTGACGTTTCTGCTGGCGTGGCTGGTATGGATTCTGGCGGATACCGCGATCAAGCACGCGCTGCTGCGCAGCAGCCGTCGCCATGGCAGGAGGGTCAACGCCAGCGCGCGCGCCCAGACCATTACGCCGCTGCTGCGCAATACCGTGTTCGTGACCATCGCCGTGATCGCGGTGATCATCGCGCTGGCCAATCTGGGGGTCAACGTCACGCCATTGCTGGCCGGTGCCGGGGTCATCGGTCTGGCGGTCGGTTTCGGCGCGCAGACGCTGGTCCAGGATCTCATCACCGGCCTGTTCATCCTGATCGAGGACTCGCTGGCGATCGACGATTTCGTCAACCTGGGAACGCACATGGGGACGGTCGAGGCGTTGAGTATCCGAACCGTCAAGCTGCGCGATCTGGATGGCATCGTGCACATCATTCCTTTCAGCCAGATCCAGGGCATTCAGAACTACTCCCGGGAGTTCGGCATCGCGCTGTTGAGAATCCGTATCGCTCATCATCTGAAAATCGACGAGGCGATCGAGATCGTGCGCGAGATCGCGGACGAGTTGCGCAGCGACCCGATGATGCGCCACCACATCTGGTCGGCGTTGGAGGTGCAGGGTATCGAGAGCTTCGATGCCGGAGCCGCCATCTTGAGGGTCCGAATGCGCACCGCGCCGATCATGCAGTGGGACGTGGCTCGAGCCTTCAATCTGCGCCTGAAGCAGCGTTTCGACGAGCAGGGCCTCGACCTGGCCATGCCGAGAATGAGCGTGGTGATGGAGCAGTCGACGGTAGCCGCTGGCGGCACCGGATCCCGGGAGCCGGTGACGGCCCCGGGTACCCCCGATCCGCAATGAATCCGGGCCTGTCCAGGGAGGGGCCGGGATCGGCCCCGGGCGGTCTGCCAGGTGAGCCGTTTTGTATTTCGGGCAGGGGGCCAGGGCAGCTTCTATAGTGATGGTGGCACGATGACCCCATAATCGGCGGGAGGCGGGATGATCGACGAGATGCGGATCCCTCTCGGGCGGCGTGGCCTGGCGGCGGCCGTGCTGCTCGGCCTTGCCTTGATCGGCTGCACGCGGCCCGAGGGCCTGGACAGGCGCCAGGACGTCATTTCGTCGCGGCTCGATGTCGCCCCCTTCTACAGCGAGGCCTACGAGGGTCGGCTGGCCTGCCCGGCGTGCGGCGGCGGTCGGGCGGACAGCGAACTGGTGCTCTACCGCGAGAGACGGACCGGCACGCCCGCCGGCTATCAACTCAATCAACGTTATCAGCGCGATCCCGCCGATCGCCGGCCGGTGGTGGAGGCCAGCCATCATGGACGCTGGTCGATCATGCAGAATGGTGCCAGTCCACGCGACCAGCCAGTCTATCGGTTCGAACCGGACGATCCGACGCAACACGCCTTCCTGCTGGAGCAGGTGGATCGGGATACGCTGATGGCGCGGGATGAGGTGGGGCGACCGGAGGCGGCCGGCCTCCGACGAAGCGCGGCTCCCGTCAGAGGAGATCTCAGCGTGACCGAGGCCGATAGCGGATTGCCGGTGGCGATCCAGGTGGGGCAGACGCTGACGGTCAGCCTGGCTGCCGATGCCAGCGGGCGCTTCGACTGGCGTCTGGTGACGTCGCCGGAGGATGCGCTCGAACCATTGGGCTCTCCAATGCGCGTCGCGACCGGCCGGGTGCGCCAGCAGGTCGAGAACGACAGTACGGCGGTTTGGCAGTTCCTGGGGCGCCACCCGGGAGACATCGTGCTGCGCTTCGAGTCGTCCTCGCTTGCCGAGCCTGGCCATTCGCCCCCGAGAGTCGTCCGGTATCCCGTTCGGGTGAGATGACTACTCGCACCTGTCCAGAGCCAGCCGAATCCACTGGCCTAGCCTTTGGTCTGGGCCACCAATCGCTAATGGCCGATGGGATGCCTTTCATCCATAATTTGTATTATCAGGTAAACATAAAGTAGTGATTGCCTTTATTTGAATCCAAGTGTAAATTTTGTGGCATTCAGTGTTAATTAAAGTCGCTGGCACTGTCGCCGAAAAAGGCAGTGATTGGGTCGGATGGATGACCCTCGGTTTCAGGAACGGGCGTCACGAGTCGGCTCCGTCAGCAGTCGACCAGTCGCGGGAAGAGTCGCCCGATCGAGAATAACGGTGCCGGTAAAGGCGCCAGGTGGCCATCAGGGTATCGAGATCAGCATGGCAAGTTCTGGCTCGGTCGATGGCGGATACGCGGGGGTGCGCAATGAGTCTGTTCAGTCTGAGCCTTATCGTCATCGGTTTTGTCGCCTTTGGGCTTTTCGTCGCTCTGCGTCTCTGCAGTAGCGACAAGGCTCCTCCCGAGGCGCGGGATCGAGTGACCCAGTCCGATCCTCTTCATGGGACCGGCAGCGAGCATCGCGCCTGAGAGCAGGTCGATTCGACCATGACAAAGCCGGCAACGTGATCGCTGCCGGCTTTCGTTCGTCTATCTTCCGGGAATCCGGCGCTCCGGGCGCATCGTGTCGACGCACAGGACCGCCCGATCGGCGGTGCGGATTCCTACTCCAGCACCCACTCCCGAAATGCCCGCATCGGTTCGGTGAAATGACGATGCTGCGGGGTCAACAGCGACAGTCGGCCACGGCTGGGGAGCGTCAGCGGAAGCGCCTGCACCAGGTTGCCCTGCTCGAGTTCTGCCCCCAGCAGACGCATCCAGCCCAGGGTGATGCCCTGTCCGGCGAGCGTCGCGTTCATCAACAGCTGGAAACTGTTGGCCCGCAGCGTATGGGTGGGAGGATGCCACTCGATGCCGAGCGCCTGAAACCAGAGCTCCCAGGTCAACCAGTCGTGATAGTGATCCTCGACCACCATCAGCGTATGGCGATCGAGCAGTTCCGCGGGATCGCGAATGCTTCCGTGACGTTCCAGATAGACGGGGCTACAGACCGCGGCGACCTCCTCATGGTCGAAGATGGCCTCGGCTTCCAGGCCGGGCGGGTCGACTTCACGTGGGACATGGTAGTAGATACCGAGATCGAACTCCGCCAGATCGAGACGGTGCGGGTCCTCGACGGTCAGAATGCGAATCTCGATATCGGGGTGGGCGCGCTGAAAGTCGGGCAGCCGGCGCGCCAGCCAGATCGAGGCGATGGTCGGGCTCGAGGCCAGGGTGAGCTGGCGCTCGCCGCCGCGCCGCCGCAGGCGTGCCGTCTCGTCGCGTAGATCTCGCAGCAGCCGTTGCACGACCCCGAAGTAGTGCTCGCCGGCGGGTGCCAGGCGCAGTCCGTCGTGGTGGCGTTCGAACAGCGGCCGGCCGAGATCGTTTTCCAGGCGCTTGATCTGGCGGCTCACGGCGCTCTGGGTCAGATGCAGCTCCCTGCCGGCCTGGGTGAAACTCCCATGGCGTGCGGCCGCCTCGAAAGCGCGGAGGCAGGAGAGCGGCGGGAGAGGGTCATGCGGGGGCATGCAAGCATCCGGAGCCAGGGGATCACGGCTCCGGAGCATAACACGCCAATGCCGGGATCAGATCGCCGTACGTGGAATCTCTCGCTCCCACGATTTTTCGCTGACCGGCGTCTCGCCCTCGTACGCCAACTGCTCGGCACGCAGGTAGAAGGTGGTCTCGTCGCAGTGCAGCCGATAGCGACTGGTCACTTCCGCCGCGAACTGTCCGTCGCCTTCGTCGCGCCCGGCGCGGTAGTGCCACACGATCTCGTCGCGGGTTCGCGGGGC
>NZ_CEXLVS010000096.1:0-5975 GCF_982684285.1 Salinicola sp.
GGGCCGCGCGGCCGGGCTCTCGGGATCGCGTCGGCGCGCGACCGTGTCCTTCGGGAGCCGTGCCCGCACACACCGGAATCCGAGCGGGAGATCATTATCCCCCCGGGGATGGAACGACTGGCCGAGCGTGCAGGCTACGCGCCAGCCATACGTGTCGGTCGCACCCTTTACTGCGCGGGGCAAGTCGGGCGAACGCAGGCGCTGGAGGTGATACCGGATCCAGCAGACCAGTTTCGAGCCTGCTGGGAAAACCTGCGCAGTGTCCTTGCCGCGGGCGGTTGCACGTTCGATGACGTCGTCGATATGACGACCTACCACGTGGACCTGCATCGCCACATGGAGACGTTCCGAGAGGTCAAGGACGCGGTATTCCCCAAGGGTACCTGTGCCTGGACCGTCATCGGTGTCGTCGACCTGGCCCTTCCCGGGCTGCTGGTCGAAATCAAGTGTACCGCGGTGCAGCCCTCTCGCTCCGACGATTAGTCGAGACTGGCGGTTGGCCACCAGTCCGGCAGCAGCGCCCGGGCCTCGCGCCGGCCGAAGCGATCGTCGAGCAGGTGGATCACGCCCTCGTCCTGCGGCGAGCGAATCACGCGCCCGGCGGCTTGCACCACTTTCTGCATGCCCGGGAAAAAATAGGCGTAATCGTAGCCACGACCGTAGAGCGCCTGCAGCCTGACGCGCATCTGCTCGTTGACGGGGTTGACCTGCGGCAATCCCAGCGTCGCGACGAAGGCGCCGATCAGGCGATCGCCGGGGAGATCGATGCCTTCGCCGAAGATCCCGCCCAGGACGGCAAAGCCTACCCCCTCCCCGCTCGCATCGAACCGGGCCAGGAATGCCTCCCGGGCGGCATCATCCATGCGTGAGGCCTGCCGCCATGACGGCACGTCGGGATGGCGCTCGACCAGACGATCGGCGACCCGTTCGAGATAGGCGAAGCTCGAGAAGAACGCCAGGTAGTTGCCGCGCCGCGCCCGGAACTGGGCGGCGATCCGGTCCGCCAGCGGAGTGAGCGAGGCCTCGCGATCGGCATAGCGCGTCGACAGCGATGCGGCAACGTGTACCGCCAGCTGCGAGTCGTGGAACGGCGAATCCAGCGATAGCCACGGCGCGTCCGGTGTTACGCCGAGCAGATCGCGATAGTAGGCTTCCGGGGTCAGCGTGGCGGAAAACAGAGTGCCGCCATGCGCCGCGGCGAATCGCGGCGCCAGGAACGGCGCCGGCACCACGTTGCGCAACGTCACCTGCGCCCCCGCGCGGCGCTGGCGTCCGCGGGGCGCCTGGCGGGTCACGTCACAGATCGAATGCTCGCCGAAGACATCGGCGACGCGGCAGAAGTGCTGGGCGTCGAAGGCGAATCGCTGCAGTTCGCCGTCGAGCGCGATCGGCTGCTCGCTCTGATACTCGACGACCTGAGAGACCGCTTGCTGCAGCGCCCCGATCAGCTTGCCGGGCAGCGTCTCGATGACCCGATAGTCCGATTCGCTCTCGTCCGCCAGCGCCTGCCAGATGGCGGCCACCCGCGAGAACGGCCGCTTGAGCGGCGCCGGCAACGTCGGCTTCAGGCGTCGGAAAGCGCCGTGGTCCAGCGTCGCGCTGTACATGCCGCGCCCGCGTTCCACCAGATTGTGAGCCTCGTCGACGAGCACGCCGACCCGCCACTGCTGCTGCTGGCTCAAGGCATAGAGCATGGCGTGAAAATCGAACCAGTAGTTGACGTCGCCGACGACGACATCGGCCCAGCGCGCCATCTCCTGGCCGAGGTAATAGGGGCAGATGTGGTGGGCGAGTGCCGTGTCCCGCAGGCCGGCACGATCGAGCCAGCCGCGTTCGACCGCCGCCGCGCGGGCCGCGGGCAGGCGATCGTAGAAACCGGCGGCCAGCGGGCAGGAGTCGCCGTGACACGCCTTGTCGGGGTGCTCACAGCTCCTGTCGCGGGCCGTCAGCGTCAGCACCCGCAGGGGCAGCGCCCCGGTCTCGTCGGGCGCGGGGACACGCGACTCGGCGCGGTGGCAACGGCCTCCTGCGCCCAGCGTCTGCAGCGCCTCGAGGGCGAGTCGCTGCCCGGTGTTGCGGGCCGTCAGAAAAAAGATCTTGTCCAGCGGCTCGCCCGGCATCGCCTTGAGCAGTGGAAACAGCGTCCCCAGCGTCTTGCCGATACCGGTGGGCGCCTGCAGCATCAGCCAGCGCCCGGTGTGGATGGCCTTGTAGACGGATTCGGCCAACGGACGCTGGCCCTCACGGAAACCGGCATGGGGAAAGCGGAGCGACTTCAGAGCGTTGTCCCGGCGGCGGCGATGGGCCAGCTCCTGCTGCGCCCAGGCCAGAAATGCCTGACAGTGCGCCTCGAACTCGGCACGCAGGGCCTCGGCGGAGCACTGCTCGGCCAGAGGCGTTTCTCGCTGGCTTACGATATCGAAATAGACCAGCGTCACCGTGAGCCGGTCCAGCCCGCGTTCGGCACACAGCAGGTGTCCATAGGTCTTGGCCTGGGCCCAGTGCAGCGCGCGCTGATTGGCCGGCTGACGGGCGAGATCGCCGCGATGGGTCTTGATCTCCTCCAGCCGATTGGCGTCGGGATCGTAGCCATCGGCACGCCCGCGTACCTCCAGGTGATGATAGCTGCCGGCCAAGGCAATCTCGCGCTCGTAACGCTCCCCGCGGCGCTCCGCGACGAGTTGATGGCCGGCGATCCCCTCCTGTGCCGAGGGCGACGGCGTGAAGCGCAGATCGAGATCACCTCGCTTGGCAGCGAACTCGCTCAGCGCCCGAACGGCGATCCGATAGCTCAAGAGTCGCCCCCGGCGACGGCCGTATCGGAACCGGACAGGCCTGGCGCCTCGATATCGCCCTCGGGGTCCCAACTGACGTAGCAGACACTGACCGGCATGTCGTGTCGGGCGCAGAAATCGAGCCAGCGCTTCTGGTTGTCCTGCAAGCGATCGCCTGGGCCCTTCACTTCGATCATGCGATAACGCGTCGCCTGCGAGGGCTCAGCGTCCTCCGGCCAGAACTGGATCAAATCCGGCATTCCGGCACGGTTGGCACGGACGTCGCCGAGCAGCCGCTCGAACCAGAGCCGCAGGTGGCGCGCCGGGATGCACTGGAGGGCCAGCTCCAGCAGGTGCTCGTCGAGCGCTTCCCAGAACACGAAGGGCGACTGGATCCCCCACTTCTCGCGATAGCGTCGACGGATGATCGCGCCATAGTCGCCCGTCTCGAGCGCCGCCAGGCAGCTGTCGAACCGGTCGCGCCGGCGCACTTGGAAATCCGCCTCGAACAGATCCACCGGCCCCGAGTGGAACGGATGGAAGAAGGCGCCGGGCAGTGGCGCGAAGATCGCTTCCCAGCAGAGCAGCCCGAACAAACCATTGACGAGCGCGTTCTCGACATAGCAGACCGGCGCCTCGTCACGACAGAGATGCCGGGCCACCGCCCGCTCGACGCTGGTGGCGCGGGGCAATACCAGGTCCAGACGCAGCGGCGGCGTTGCTTGCGGCCGACGCCCCGGCGCCAGGCCGAGCTTGCGACGAAGCCGGGGCAGCACCCGTTCCAGAGCCTGGCGTTCCGCCGCGTTGACGGGATCGGCTGCCGCCCGCTCGGCCAGGGCCAGCGCATCGGTGATTGCCTGCTGCGCCTCCAGCACCCGGATCCGGCGGAGCCGCGCCTCCGGTGCCGAGCAGTCTTGATAGAGCGCCAGGGCCTGATCGAGCTCGCCTTGGCGTTCGAGACGGTAGGCCAGCTTGTAGATCAACCGCCCCCGGCGACGCTCCAGCCACTCATTGGCAAACGGCAGGCGTGGAATATCGGCCAGCAGCGACTCCATCGCTTCATCGGCCTCGAAACGCTCCCGGCAGCGGTGCAGGTGTTGATAGGCCTCCAGTTCCTGGCGCCGGGAGAACGCTCGCGAGGTTGCCTCCAGCTCGATGGTCTCGAAACGGTAGACGCCGAGCTCCGCCAGCACGAACTCCGACCACTGCTGACGCAGATTGCCGAAGAACATCAGCCGGAAACGCTCGCACATCGCATCGACGCTCAGCCGGTAGTGACGATCCTCGAGTCCCGGCGCCCACTCGGCCAGAGGGCGGGGCTCGGGAGACCCTGCCTGCAGCGCCGCCAGCCATACCCCCTTGCCGGCCCCCCGGGAGAGACCGCATGTCGCCAGCCAGCCGCCCAGCTGTGCACCGAGCTCCGGCCGGGTCGTCAGCGCGAACAGCGCCTCCAGCGACAGCGGCGCGCCCTCCTCGATCCAGCCGGCCGCGATCAGCGGCTCGGCCGCCGCCCGCGTATCGCCAATCTCCGCATAGTCGAGGCGGCTGGCCCGAAAATCAACGCCCCGGCGCATGATCATCCTGACCAGCAGCGCCTGGGAGGGCTGGGGCAGACGTTGGAAATCAGCGATGAAAGCGGCCTCGTCGACACTCAGGAGGTCGGCGTAACGCGACGTCAGCCAGTCGAGGACGCGGCGGAAGTTGGCGAGATAGTAGAGCGGATCTTCGAGCGTCGGCAGCGCCATGGCGTCCCCAGCGTAGACTCAAAACACTGGGTAAGTATACAGACCCAAGAGAGGCGTTCGAAGCGTTGTCGTGGCTATTCGCCCAGTTCCGTCTTGAGCTCCTGCCATAGACGCCGGTAAGCGTGGGTGGCGCGACTGCGTGGCGCCAGGTCGGCCAGCGGACGGCACTCCAGGCTCATGCGCTCGACGTCGCTGGCGTAGGGAATCCAGGTCTGCATCGGCGCCCCGATGGCAGCCGGCGGCGCCTCGAGCCACTCGCGGTGCAGCGTGCGCCGCCGGTCGACCAGATTGAAGAAGGGCGTGAGCCGCTGGCGCTGGCGTTTCTTGAGATCGAGATGTTCGATCATGCGCGAGAAGGCCTGTACCGACAGCGGGCTGGGGATGGTCGGCACCAGGATGCGATCGGCGGCACGGATCAACTGGTCGGCCAGGGTGGAGAGCCCAGGCGGGCAGTCCAGGACCATCAGCGCATACTCTTCGCTGAACGGTGCGATCAGCCGCTTGAGGTGCTTGTCGCCGTCGGCCTTGTCTTCGAGGATACGGTCGAGATCGCGCAGCCGGATATCCGCCGGCAACAGATCGAAACGCTCCCACGGCGTGTGCTGGACCTGCTCGCCCAGCGGGGATTTTCCCGCCAGCAGCTTGCCGACCTTGCGGCTCATGCCGTTCTCCCCGCCGAGTATCCAGGTGGAAGCACCCTGCGCATCGAGGTCCCACAGCAGAACCGGCAGGCCGTCGCGATTGGCTTCCCGGGCCAGGTTGACGGCGGCCGAGCTCTTGCCGACGCCGCCTTTGAGGTTGTGCAGGGCCACCACTTTCATGATCGAAACGTTCCCACTGAGTCGTCGGATAGTGCTCGAATTCTACGGCGTGGGGGGATCCGCCAAGATGACGTTTCGATGACAAGATGATGACAGCGCCTGACGCTCGATCCAGCACCGCTTGCCGGCCGCGCTGAGTCGCTTGATCGCCGCCTCGAGCCGGAGCGCGTCGCCGTGACTGCCGACCGCCTGGGCGTGCCGCAGGGTCAGCGGCCCCTTGCCGCGCAGCGCCCGCGCTCCCTTGCCGTTGGCGTGCTGGGCGAAACGCCGCTCGACATCGGTGGTAATACCGGTGTAGAGCGCACCGTTGGCGGTCTCGATCAGATAGAGGTACCACCACCGTGGCTGCGCTCTGGCCGTCGGGTCGACTGGTTTCGACACTCGGTTTCAGCTCCCGGCCAGCGCCGCGCGCATCCTGCCGATCACGCCGTCGTAGCGATGGGCATCGTCGAGGCTGCGGGCCTTGAAGATCGCCGAACCGGCAACGAAGGTATCCGCGCCCGCTCTGGCGATGTCGGCGATATTGTCCGGGTCGACCCCCCCGTCGCCCTCCAGCCGGATCGGCAAGCCACTGGCGTCGATGCGTCGACGCGCTTCCCGTAGCTTGTCCAGTGCGGCGGGAATGAAGGACTGGC
>NZ_CEXLVS010000096.1:5985-14615 GCF_982684285.1 Salinicola sp.
CGCGGCGATCTTGCCGAGCGCCGCGCGAATGAACTTCTGGCCGCCGAATCCCGGATTCACGGACATGATCAGGATCATGTCGACCTTGTCCATCACATAGTCCAGGTAGGAGAGCGGCGTGGCCGGATTGAACACCAGCCCCGCCTTGCAGCCGTGGCTGCGAATGAGCTGCAGCGAGCGGTCGATATGCTCGGAAGCCTCGGGGTGGAACGTCACGTAGCTGGCACCGGCCTCGATGAAGTCGCCGATCAGCCGATCCACCGGCTTGACCATCAGATGGCAATCGATCGGTGCGGTGATGCCGTGCTTGCGCAACGCCTCGCACACCATCGGCCCCATCGTCAGGTTGGGGACATAATGATTGTCCATCACATCGAAATGGATGATGTCGGCCCCCGACGCCAGCACGTCGTCCACCTCCTGGCCCAGGCAGGCGAAGTTGGCGGAGAGAATCGAGGGGGCAATCTTGAAGTCGCGCATGAGCGGGGATCCTTGTGCTGGCTGGCTTCTGTCGCCCATTCTAGCGCACGTGCCTCGATCTAGCGCACGTGCTTCGACGATGGGCAGGCCGGATGCAAAACCGCCCCGCTGGCAGCACCAGCGAGGCGGTTCGGCTTACCTTTAGCCGCGGTTCAATCCACGAAATCGGGCTTGCTGCTCTGGCGATCCTCCGGCAGTTCCTTGCGGACGTACGCGACCTGATCGGCGTGCTTAGCACGGGAATCAAATGCCCAGGGACGACATTCGTGACGAATAATTCCTATACTGCGCATGAGGTTAAGCCTGCCGCAAAGCAGGCTTCACGATTCAGACCAGCCACGACAACAATCGCATTTCGAGGGTAACCGCATGCCGAGACTCACCCCTGCCAAGCACACTCCTCGCCGGGTCGCCGGACTCTGCGTCTTCTGCCTGACATTCGCCTACTCGGTGACCTCGCTGGGCCAGTCCGCCATTCTCGAGGGCGAACGCTTCCATCCCCAGGTCGGTGAGCACGGCATGGTCGCCACCAGTCACTACCTCGCCTCGCAGATCGCCCACGAGGTTCTCGAGGAGGGCGGCAACGCGGTCGATGCCGCCGTCACCGCCGGTTTCGCGCTGGCAGTGACCCAACCCCGCTCGGGCAATATCGGCGGCGGCGGCTTCATGCTGATTTCGGACGAAAAAAGCGACAAGGTCATTGCCATCGACTACCGCGAGAAGGCCCCCGCCGCGGCTTACGAGACCATGTTCCAGAACGAGCAGGGCGAGGCCGTCTCCGAACTCTCGCGCTATACCCACAACGCCTCCGGCGTGCCCGGCACCGTGGCCGGCCTGGCGCTGGCGCTGGACCAGTACGGCACGATGACGCTGGCCGAGGCGCTGGCGCCCGCGATCAAGCTGGCGGACGAGGGGTTCATCATCCCGCCGCGCTTTGCGGAAGGACTCGAGCAGTCCCAGGATCGGCTAAAACAGTGGGATTCGACGCGCAAGGTGTTCTACAAGCCGGACGCCTCGCTCTATCGTGCCGGCGAGCGATTCCGCCAGCCCGACCTGGCCGCGACGCTCGAGCGCATCGCCGAGAACGGACCGCGTGAGTTCTACGAGGGCGAGACGGCACGCCTGATCACCGCCGAGATGCAGAATCATGGTGGCCTGATGACGGCACAGGATCTCGCCGGCTACCAGCCGACGATTCGCGAGCCGGTGCACGGCAACTACCGCGGGTTTGATGTCTACGCGATGAGTCCGCCCTCCTCCGGCGGCGCGCATATCGTGCAGATGCTCAACATCCTCGAGGGCTATGACATTGACGCCATGGGTTTCAACTCGGCGCGGACGATCCACGTCATGAGCGAAGCGATGAAACGCGCCTACGCCGATCGCGCCGAATACCTGGGTGACACCGATTTCGTCGATGTGCCCCTCGAAGGCATCACGTCCAAGGCCTACGCCGAGGAACTGCGCGGCCAGATCGACCTCGACCGGGCCACGCCCAGCAGCGAGATCGCCGCCGGCGACCCGCTGCCGTACGAATCCAACGAGACCACCCATTTCTCGATCGCCGACGACAGCGGCCTGGCGGTTTCCAACACCTACACCATCAACTTCAGCTACGGCTCGGGCATCGTCGTCGACGGCGCCGGTTTCCTGCTCAACAACGAGATGGACGACTTCTCCGCCAAGCCCGGCACCCCCAATGCCTACGGCCTGATCGGCGGCGAAGCCAACAAGATCGAGCCCGAGAAGCGCATGCTCTCCTCGATGACGCCGACCATCGTCAAGAAGGACGGCAGGAACTTCCTCGTGACCGGCAGCCCGGGCGGCTCACGCATCATCACCACCACGCTGCAGGTGGTGATGAACGTGATCGACCACGGCATGAACATTCAGAGCGCGGTCAGTGCGCCACGAATCCACGACCAGTGGTTGCCGGACGAGATCCGCATCGAGGACGGCATCAGCCCGGATACCATCGCCCTGCTCGAAGCCATGGGCCACAAGATCAGCCAGCAGGAGGCGATGGGCGCGGCGCAGTCGATCCTGATCGAGGACGACGGCACCTTCACCGGCGGTGCCGACCCGCGACGCTCGACCTCTTCGGCGATGGGCATTTGAGCCATGAGAGATGCCAGGCCTCGGATCGGCTCCGTGCAGCATCGCGCGGACGACGCCGGGCGGTGGCCATGCTGACCGCACCCGTTCGGCACATCCTCTGCCTGCTGGTGATCGCCGGCATGCCACTCGGCGCCGTCGCCCAATCGACGGGCGGCGAGCGCATCACGCTAGCCGCCAGCGAACCCGAGCGCGTGATCGAGGCTCGGCTAAGCGGCGACCAGACCGCCGAGTACCGCGTCGCCGCGCAGCAGGGTCAGATCCTGTCCGTGGATCTGAACGCCTCCCGCGACAGCGTCTACTTCAATATCAAGTCGGCCGACGGCGGCGAGTTCCTGTTTGCGGGGATGATGGCGGGCAACGTGGCGGATGTCGCCCTGCCAGCATCCGGCGACTATCTCGTTCAGGTGTTTCTGGTCCGCGCGGCCGCACGGCGTGACGAACAGGCGAGCTATACGCTGACCATCGCTGTCGGCGAACCGCGCGATGCCCCGACGGCCGATGCAAACAGGGGCAGCGCCGCGCCGGCAAAAGCCAACCGGCCCGATGAGATGGACGGGCCGAGATACTGGCAGGTCGAGCTGGACGACGCGACGACCAGGCTCAACGTGCGGTCGGGTCCTGGCCAGCAGTACGCCGTTGCCGGCCAGCTGGCCAATGGCGAAACGCTCGAGAGTCTTGGCTGTCGCCTGAACGGCGCCGACCGCTGGTGCCACGTTCGCGCCGCGGACTCGGGGCTCCGCGGCTGGGTCGCCGGGCGATTCCTGGTCGAGGGAAGCCAGCCGCCGGCATCGAGCCCCGCGACAGGCAACACCGAACTTCAAGGCCTGAACAGCAGCGACCACGACTTCGATGCCACGGGTACGGTCGACTGCGAGCTGGAACCGGGCCAACCCGCACAGCTCTGCCCTTTCGGCGTGATTCGCGACGGGCCCGGCAATGCGGGCATTTGGATCGCCATGCCTCCAGGCCAGGATTCGGAAGACTCGCTGCATATCCTGTTCGAGACCGGCATGGTGACCGCAATCAATAATGGCGGTAATGGCAGCGCGGATTACATCGCCAGAAAAATCGGCGATCACTACCAGATCGATACGGGCATGCGCCAATTCGTGATTCCCGAGGCCGTCGTCTACGGCCAGAAGGCCAAAGCCAATGACGACACGGTTGACGAAGATGCGGTTGATGGCGACTCGATTGATGACGGTGCCGGAGATGACCAGGCCGCCAATGATCCTCGAGGCGGCGGCTAGCTGCTTCGGCAGGCGTCCCAGATGCCCATCGTCCTGATCGCCATTGCCGAGTGGTTCGGTACCGCGCTGTGGTTCACGCCCAATGCCGTGATCGGCGACCTCCAGACCGCATGGGATCTCGCGCCGGCCGACCTGGGCTGGCTGACCGGAGCGGTTCAGATCGGCTTTCTGGCCGGTACGCTCGGAATCGGCCTGAGCGGACTCGCCGATCGCGCCCCCGCCAGTCGCCTGTTCGCGCTGTCGTGCCTGATCGGCGCGCTCTCCAACGCGCTGTTGCCCTTCGCGGGCGGGTTATGGCCAGCCGTGGGGTTGCGCGTGATGACAGGGCTGTCGCTGGCCGGCATCTACCCCATCGGGATGAAACTGATGGTGGGCTGGGCGCCAGGACGAGCCGGACTCGGGCTGGCGTGGCTGGTCGGCATGCTGGTGCTGGGCACCGCGATGCCCCATCTGCTGGCCGGGATCGACTGGGGAGGCAACTGGCGGATGACGCTGTGGTTTGCCTCCCTGCTGGCGTTGCTGGCGGCGGCCATCGTCTGGCGCTTGGGCGACGCGCCTCCCCACGGACCCAATTCCCCACCCCCAAGATCACGCCTGGCCGGACTGGCCGCCTTCGGCATCGCCGATTTTCGCCGCGCCGCCAGCGCCTACTTCGGGCACATGTGGGAGCTATACACGCTCTGGACGCTGATTCCGCTGCTGCTGGTGACGGCGAATCCCGAACTCTCCCCACGGGCGCTGTCGCTGTTGGCGTTCGCCCTGATCGCCGTCGGCGCCCCCGGTTGCTGGCTCGGCGGCTGGTTGAGCCAGCGCCTCGGGAGCCGTCGGGTCGCGACCCTGGGGCTGGCCGGCTCGGCGGTGGGCTGCGCGCTATACCCCTGGCTCGCGCCCCATCTCGGTTTCGTCGCGCTGGTGACATACCTGGCGGCGTGGAGCCTGCTCGCGGTGATCGACTCCCCGCAGTTTTCCGCCCTCTCCGCCAATGCCTGCCCCGCCGCCTTGGTCGGTAGCGCATTGACGCTCCAGAATGCCATCGGCTTCGCCATCTCCGCAGTCTCGATCGGCCTGCTGGTGCCGTGGCTTTCCGCGCTGGAAGCGACGATTGCGTGGTGGCTGCTACCCGGCCCGCTGCTGGGTCTGGTCGGCCTGAAGCGTCTGGGGAAGCCACCGGGCCAGGGACGACCACGGTGACCAGCGAATCGTCCGACTTGCGGTCGTGGGAGCTTATAGAGTTACCGCGCAAGGTTATATAAATTTGTTCTAAGTAAACGAATTGTCATTCCATTAGGATTTATCTAGCCTTGCCGGCATCGCTAATAATCCGTAGGGAACAGACTCATGCTCGGGCTTTCCAGACCTCGCTCGCTATTCGCCGCCTCCGCCTTCGGACTGACCCTCGCTCTAGGCGCCCTGTCGCCTGCGCAGGCCCAGGACGAACCGCGGGAGCTGCTCAACTCCTCCTATGACATCGCCCGCGAACTGTTCGCCGCGGTCAATCCGAAGTTCATCGACTGGTGGCAGGCGCAGCACGACGAGAGCGTCAGCGTGAAGCAGTCCCATGGCGGCTCCTCGACCCAGGCGCGCTCGATCATGCAGGGACTGCGCGCCGACGTGGTGACGTTCAACCAGGTCACCGATGTCAACGTGCTCGCCGACGCCGGGCTGGTCGCCGAGGATTGGCAGGATCGATACCCGAACAACGCTTCGCCCTACTACTCCACCACCGCGTTCCTGGTGCGCAAGGGCAACCCCAAGCAGATCGAGAACTGGGACGATCTGGCCCGCGATGACGTCTCGCTGGTGTTCCCCAACCCCAAGACCTCGGGCAACGGACGCTACACCTATCTGGCGGCCTGGGGTTACGCCGATCAGGCCTTCGATGGCGACGAGACGAAGATCGAGGACTACATGAAGACGTTCCTCGGCAACGTCGAAGTGTTCGACACCGGCGGCCGCGGCGCGACGACGACCTTCGTCGAGCGCGGGATCGGCGACGTCCTGATCACCTTCGAATCCGAGGTCAACAACATCCGCAACGAGTACGGCAAGGACGACTACGAGGTGGTGGTGCCGCCGGTCAGCATCCTGGCCGAGTTCCCGGTGGCGGTGGTCGACGAGTACGCCCAGCGCAACGGCAATGAAGACCTGGCCAAGGGCTATCTCGACTATCTCTACACCGAGGAAGCGCAACGCCTGCTGGCGGGCTTCAACTATCGCGTCAACGACGAGAAGGTGGCCGCCGAGTTCAGCGACCAGTTCCCGGAAACCGAACTGCTGCGCGTCGAAGACGTCTTCGGCAGCTGGCCGGAAGCGATGAAGACGCACTTCGCCAGCGGCGGTGAACTGGATCAACTTCAGCGCCGATGATCGCCCAGGCCCTCTCGCGGAGCCGCGAACGCCGGGTGCTGCCAGGCTTCGGCCTCTCCCTCGGCATCTCGCTGACCTTCGTCTCGCTGATCCTGCTGCTGCCCCTGACCAGTCTGGTGGGGCAGCTGTCGCAGTTGAGCTGGTCGCAGTACTGGTTTCTGATCACCGATCCCCGCCTGCTGGCGAGCTACGCCGTCACGCTATTCGGCGCCGGGGTCGCGGCGCTGTTCAACGCCGCGTTCGGCTTGCTGATGGCATGGGTGCTGGTGCGCTACGAATTCCCCGGTAAACGCCTGGTCGACGCGCTGATGGACCTGCCCTTTGCGCTGCCCACCGCTGTTGCCGGCATCACCCTGGCAACCCTCTACTCCAGTAACGGCTGGATCGGACGGTTGCTGGAACCGTTGGGAATCTCGGTCTCCTACACCTGGATCGGCATCGCCCTGGCGATGGCCTTTACCAGCATCCCCTTCGTGGTGCGCACCGTGCAGCCGGTACTGGAGGACCTGCCCGCCGAGGTGGACGAAGCCGCGATGACCCTCGGCGCCAGCGACGGCCACGCCTTTCGGCGCGTTATCCTGCCCTATCTATGGCCGGCGCTGGTGACGGGTACCGGCCTCGCCTTCGTGCGCTCATTGGGCGAATTCGGCGCGGTGATCTTCATCGCCGGCGGCAAGCCCTACGAGACCGAGATCACCTCGCTGATGGTCTTCGTCAAGCTGCAGGAGTACGACTACGCCGGTGCCTCGGCAGTGGCGTCGATCGTTCTCGCCACCTCGCTGGCGCTGCTGCTGGCGATCAACCTGTGGCAGGGCCGCTTCATCAAGCGACTGCATGGAGGGCGCGGCTGATGATTCGTATCGGTGACGCACCACGTGTCCGCCGACTGCTGATCGGCATGGCGCTGGCGCTGACGGCGCTGTTCCTGCTGCTGCCGCTGGTGGCGATCTTCGCCCAGGCATTGATGAGCGGCATCGACGTCTATTGGCAAAACCTCAGCAATGCCTACACCCTCTCCGCCATCGCCCTGACCCTGCTGGTGGCGGCGATCACGGTGCCGGTCAACCTGATCTTCGGGGTGTTCCTGGCCTGGCTGGTGACGCGCTTCGATTTCCCCGGCCGGCGCCTGCTGCAGACACTGATCGACATCCCGTTCGCGGTCTCGCCGGTGGTGGCGGGCCTCGTCTATCTGCTGCTTTATGGCCGCAATGGCTGGCTCGGCGGCTGGCTCGACGCCCACGATATTCAGATCATGTTCGCCTGGCCGGGCATCGTGCTGGTGACGCTGTTCGTCACCTGCCCGTTCGTGGCGCGGGAGCTGATTCCGCTGATGCAGGCGCAGGGCTCTCGCGAGGAGGAAGCCGCGGTCACCCTCGGCGCTTCCGGCTGGACGATCTTTCGTCGCGTGACGCTGCCGAACATCCGCCATGCGCTGCTCTACGGCGTGATTCTGACCAACGCCCGCGCCGTGGGTGAATTCGGCGCGGTGTCGGTGGTCGCCGGGGCGATTCGTGGCCAGACCAACACCCTGCCGCTACAGGTCGAGCAGCTCTACCAGGACTACAACACCGTCGGTGCCTTCACCAGCGCCTCGCTGCTGGCACTGCTGGCACTGCTGACGTTGGCCGCCAAGGCCGCACTCGAATGGCGCGCCGCGCGCCGGGAGACCGCGACATGAGTATTCGCATCTCGCAGATCGACAAGACTTATGGGCGCACCCGCGCCCTGGAGCCCATCGATCTCGATATCCACGATGGCGAGTTGATCGGGCTACTCGGCCCTTCCGGTTCCGGCAAGACCACGCTGCTGCGCATCGTCGCGGGCCTGGAACAGGCCGACGGCGGCTCGATCCACTTCGGCGACCGCGACGTGACCCGGGTGCACGTGCGCGACCGGCGCATCGGCTTCGTGTTCCAGCACTACGCGCTGTTTCGCCACATGAGCGTGTTCGACAACGTCGCCTTCGGTCTCACCGCCATGCCGAGGGCCACGCGGCCCTCCAGCGGCGAGATCCGCTCGCGGGTCATGCAACTGCTGGAGATGGTCCGGCTGCAGGATTTCGCCCAGCGCTTCCCGGCTCAGCTCTCCGGCGGCCAGCAACAGCGCGTCTCACTGGCCCGCGCCCTGGCCCTGAAGCCCGACGTGCTGCTGCTCGACGAGCCGTTCGGCGCACTGGACGCCAAGGTTCGCCAGGAGCTACGCCGGTGGCTGCGTCATCTCCATGAAGAACTCCACTTCACCAGCCTGTTCGTGACCCACGATCAGGAAGAGGCGCTGGAGCTGTCGGATCGGGTGGTGGTGATGAGCAACGGCCGGGTCGAGCAGATCGCCACGCCGGACACCCTCTATCGCCAACCCGCCAACCAGTTCGTGTTCGAGTTCCTGGGAGACGTCCACCGGCTCGAGGGCGATGTC
>NZ_CEXLVS010000097.1:0-14532 GCF_982684285.1 Salinicola sp.
TAGCGAGGGCAGCAGTGACGGCATGTTGTCGGGTAGGCGCATCGCCACCCGGTTGAGCCCCTTCACCGGTTCAATGGTGCGACTCGGTGCATACAGCGACTGCGCCACGAAACGGGTCAGCACCACCGGCACCGGTGTACCCACCGAGGGCTCCTCGCCTTCCTGATCGCCGTCCTGTGTTGCCTGACCCTCCGATGACAATGGCTCGGACGATGCGTTGCTGGTGCCCTCCTCCGGGATCACCACCTTGATGTCCTCATCGCTCGCGCCGCTTTCCTTTGCGGTCAGATCGAACAACACGACCTCGTTGGTCTCGACGTCCTGGATGCGTACACGCTGGGTATCGAAGGGCTGATCGGCCTTGAGATAGATCGCCCCGCCAGCACTCTGTACCCGCAGCACGCTAGGATCCGCGATCTCGCGCGGTAGCCCCACCCGCACATTGCGATCCAGCACGATGACCCGTTCGCTACCCACGGGAAGATCGACGTCCAGCGGCTTGCGATCCCAGTGCAGAATCTCAACGGCGTGAGCCTGGATCGCCATACTCAACAGCGAGGCGCACAACCCGCCTCTCAACATCGACGCCTTGAGGCGATTCATGAGTCATCCTCCTGCTTGGGGATTTCCAGTCGCTGGGCTGGGCGGGCCAGGCAATCGATCTGCATGCCCCACTTGTTGTTCTGTGGATCGCCCTCGGCACGCACCACTCGGATCGGAAAACGCATGTAGACGTCGCGGACGGGCGTACCGGCGTAGGTTTCCTTGACGGCGAGATCCAGGTTCACGATCCACTGATCCCGCGACACGATCTCGACCGCCCCGGGGCCGGACTGGGCACTGCTGAATCCGCGACCGGGAATTTCGAAGACCATGCGTTCACGCTGATCCAGCTCGTTGCGCTGCTTGCGATAGCGATAGTCCTCCTCCAGTTCTGCCTGGCAGGACGGCGTGAGGAACGGTGAATAGGCGTAGAGGTTTCGCTTGTAGTCCTCCTCACCGTTGGCCGGCCAGCGGTTGATCTGCTGCCAAACGTAGGTGGTGAAGGCATAGACGGCGGACGGCGGCTTCTCCCACCACTTCTGCGTCGAGCCACTGCGCAGATCCGGCGGGATGGAAATGGTCAGATCCTTGGGCGCGCTGTACCAGCCCAAGCCCATCCCGGCGCAGAACAGCACCAGCACGATGATGACGCCGCGCAGCGTCGTGATATGGGCGTCGCGCGCACCCAGCGCGTTACGCAAACGACTCATCGCAGTTCTCCTCGGTCCCGGGGTTCACGCCCTACGCGGTAAGTGCTCGAGCGAGTAATGAGGGTTTCGCCACCGGTGTTGATGCCGTAGACGGCGAGTCGGTACAGGATCTGGCGATAGAGCAGCGAGGGAGGTCGGCCACGGCGTAGCCGGCGCATGACAGTGCCGCCGGCAACCAATGCGAGTGCCATGACCGCCACGGCAACGGTAGGCGCCATGGCAGGCATCCCGAACAGGATCGCCAGCACGATGCCCGGAAGCATGCCGCTGACGAACCCCGTCACAGCCATGATGCAGACTTCCCGAAGCGTCATGCCCCGAAACACCACCGGGGCATCGTTGATACGTTTCGGCAGGAAATCGATGCTTGCCATGACCCGATCCTCACTGAGCCAGGATCGGTGCGGCTTCGGTACTGAGCCAGATGATGACAAGGATCAGTACGACGCCGATGAACGCGGTCACGCCGAACTTGGTCCACTCCCCGCGTTGTCGACCTTCGTTGAACGAGGCGAGGCAGCCGATGCCCACCCAGATGAAGGCAGCGGTGCAAAGCAGCAGTCCCGCCAAGACGAAGCCGTCGTACATATACCCCTGCGCCGTCGAGCGAATGCCGTCCCCGCCCTGAGTCGGCTCTTCGAGGGTCGGAAGGTCGGCCAGCGCCAGGCTCGGCAAGGCCGTGCTGGCCAGCACCACCAGCTTCTGGCAGCCCCGAGTGACCCCATTGGACAGGCGACGATAGAAGGATTGAAGCGACATGATTGCGTCCTCTTGAGAGATGATTGCCCGTTACGACCAAGAACCCACAAGGGCTCTTCTTTTCCCCGTATGGGGACCTTCGAGCCGCCCCTGTCAGGACAGGAACAACCAGAAAAACAACAGCACCAGCAACAGCGACTTGAGCACCACGGAGGACAGGACGTCGCCGTCGATACGGCCCTTGCCCCAACCGCGATACGCCGACATCAGAATCCAGATAACGAGCAACAGCGCGGCGCTACAGCCCACGCCGGCGATGAGCCAGGAAAGCTCCTGGCCTCCCATGCCGGCCCCCGCCTCGAATGCCTCCACTACTGCCCCCGATCGTCGAGGTAGTCGCCATCGAGCGGCTGGGGCTGTCGTGGCAGCAAACGATCAGGAGCGAGATAGGCATCGATACCGCTGGTAATGGAATGCAGGTCATCGCGCAAACGCGGGATGTCGAAATAGACCCGCGTGGTCTCAGGGTCAGCCTGTTGCTGACGGGCATCGATGCGGTCGACCACGACCTTGATTTGCTCGATTTGGGTCTGGATCAGTGCCAGGTCCCGGCGCTGGATCTCGTCGATGTCATCGGCCCGGGCAAGGGCCGACAGACCGCTGACCAGCACGAGGCTTGTGAACACAGAAGAGAGGGAAATGCGTTGGCGCACCGTCATGGTTGAGTCCCGTCGTGAGTGGTGACGACATGGCCTCATGGTCGAGGCAACCCACCCAGGGATCAGCCGGAAACGTTAAGCGAAACAGCGGGGTATTCTTGGGGGACTCAAACGTATCCGGCCCCGCTCGAGCGGGGCCGGATGTCGCGCCAATAAGCGCAGCCTTAAAGGTACTTCTTGAAGCTCGATGTCGCGATCGCGATCATTAGCCCGAATAGCAACGCACAGGGCAGCAGGAACAGATTCGGGTGGATCGAGAACGGCAGCGACAAGTAGATCAGCCAGCCGGTCAGAAAGACCGGCGTCACCATCCGCTTGGCGTGATGATAGATGAACGCCGATTCGCGCCCCGCACCGAAGCGGCGCAGATCGCGACTCACCAGGCCATCGATGAAGCCCACCAGAGCGGCCATGATGAACAGCGGTGAGGTCAGCATCAGGATGACACAGCGTGTCAGTGTCATCAGGGTCACGAACATGGCCGCCTGCAGGTAGGTTTTTAGCGTGCCAGCCCAACCCACGGCATCGGCACCCTGCTCGACCCAGCCCGCGATGCCTGTCTTCATGAAAAGCCATTCATAGCCGGTGTCCACGATCATCGTGGCGAACTCGACCGGCGATGACACCAGCAGCGACTGAGAGAACTGGCTGTCCAGATACCCCATCTCGGAAAGCATGGTCTGATGGGCGTGGTCCGATCCTGCCTGACTGAACCAGTCGAAGTAGATACCGATCCATTCGATCAATACGCTGCAGATGATCGAGAGGAACACGATCCACATCAGTGTAAACGGCAGCTTTAGCAGCGTGCCGACGAGACCGCTGCGCTTCTTCTCGGCGCGCTGTGCCGGGGCTTCATCCCTCGCCATGATTTACCCCCTCGGCACTGACGCTAGCGTCGACATCAGCGGTGTCGCGACCGGCGGTTTCCTTGCTGCTCGGGCTCGGGGGCTTGGCGAAGTCCAGATGAATCGGCGGCGGCATCACGCCTTCCCACCACTGATCGCCCGTGGCGTACTTCGCCCGCATTCGGGCGGCGATGTCCGCCACGTCCTTCGGCACGTCTTCGGTCTTGTCCGGCAACGGCAGCGGCATGCGGATCTTCCACAGCTGACCGCCCTCGAGCAGCGCGAACGCTTGCCCCTTGGGCAAATTGATCACGTCATTGGGGGTCAGCATGTCCACTGACTCGGTCCCGATACGATCACCCGCCGAGGAGCTGAAGTCCTGATCACTGTTGACGTCGGCGTTGTCGCTGGCCATCGAGACCATCAGCCGCGTGGACACGTTGACCATAGCCAACTGATCGGTGAGCAGACGCGCGGTGCGCTCCTCGCGCACACGCAGCATGATGACATTGTTGAAGTTACCCACCACCTGCCCCGCTTTGGCAGCGTTACCGATTCGCGCCTCGATGTCGGACAGCGTCTGGGTGTAGGCCGTCACCTGGATACCGGCACCGCCACCCTTGTTAATCAGCGGGATGAATTCATCTCCCATTAGCTCGTTGAACTCATCGCAGTGCAGGTTGATGGGTTGTTTTTGTCTATCCCTCTGACCGGGTAGCCCATCCTCGGAGCCGAACTTGTAGATGTGACCGGCCACCGACACGATGTCAGCGAACATCGAGTTGCCCACCGCCTGAGCCACCTCGAAATCGGAAAGCGCGTCGAGCCCGACATAGACCACCCCCTTCTTGCGAATGATCTGCTGCCAGTCGATGATCGGGCGCTCGTCCTCGATGTCGTCGTAGTCCGGTGAGAGCAGCTCCGCGATCTTGCCGCTGGTTAGCTTCTCGAGCAGCGGCAGCAGCGACGCCACGATCTTGTCGAAGTAGGTCTTGTCGTAGCGCACGGCAGAGAGCAGACCGTCCAGCACAGGGTCACTCAGCGACTCGATCACCTCCGGCTGTTGCAGATACTGGACGATCGCCACGACGCGCTTGTGACGCCCGACCATATTGCGGGGCATGTTGCGGTCATTGAGCTTGCCCTCGATGTCGGTGATCTGCTGATTCGACCCCGGCATCTGCTGCTCCAGCGTCTCCTGAACGTACTGCATCAGCAACGCATCGATATTCACCACGTCGGCCAGGATCTGACCATAGCTGGGCCGCTCACCGAGTGCGTGGCGTGCGCGAGCCACGATGTTCACGAAGCGCCAGGCAAACTGCCGAAACGCAGCAGAATTGCCCTCGCCAGAGAGCTGGCCAGTCACCCGGGTCGGCACCTCGGAAAGCCGCGAAAAGCGCCCCACGGCGTTGTAGCGACACGAGACGTCCGGCCAGCCCAGGTGGAAGATGTAGAACTCGTCACCGCGCCCGGCCTTCTGGGCCTCGGCGTACATGCGCATCATCAAGTCCGCGTCGCCTTTGGGATCGAAGCAGATCGTGATGTCACCACGTCGAATGTCTTGGGTGATCAGAATTTCGGCCAGGCGCGTCTTGCCCACGCGCGTCGTGCCCTCGACGAGGGTGTGCCCTACCCGCTCGCCCAGAGGCATCCAGACATCATGTTCATTTGGCTCTACTGCATGCAGCGCAGGACGACCTCCAACCGGTGGCAGAGGCCTTACTGGATTCAGAAACGAGTCCCAGCGCAGCAGCTCTGCGATGTGCTGGCCAACCGCACCTCCTTCCATCGACTGTTCCAGCCGCCTTGCACGCTGATACCAGGGGCTTGGCTGGACGTAGATCTTGGCGGCTGGCTGTCGTGATTCATGGAGTCGCTGCGTGTGCTGGGCATCCCATTTGAACCCCTTGCCCAACCACAGGCTACGTCGACTCAATGGCACTTTGCGCGCAGGTAGCGCG
The DNA here is from genome assembly GCF_982684285.1 of Salinicola sp. NCBI lineage: Bacteria > Pseudomonadati > Pseudomonadota > Gammaproteobacteria > Oceanospirillales > Halomonadaceae > Salinicola > Salinicola sp. The sequence continues at coordinate 5,484 of NZ_CEXLVS010000097.1, forward strand.
AACCGGGGTAAGCGCCGCATGGCATGGCGATAACGCAACACGATCCATGCCTGGCGAAAGCGCCAGGCACCAAAAGCCGCGAATCCCGCCGCTGTGGTGATGCCCACGCTGGGCGTCAGTGCCAGTGACCAGGGCGCCCAGATGCACAAGACCGCGCAACCGGCGCAGACCCAGACGGTGTACAGCTCGACCGCCGGTCGCAGGAGCGATTCTAGGGGATGGTTGCCGCTCATTGCTCGATCCCTCGCTGACTGATCAGCGCTGGGTAGTGATGTAGTCCCAGCCGCTCAGCCAGGCCATCGCCGGAGACAGGACGAAGCTCGAGCCCCTGGGCAGCATTGCGAAGTGCCTGCAGGGACTGTTCGTCACGAACCTGCACGACCAGCCCTACCGCATTCATCTCGCGCAGAATGTCACCGCGCTGGGCGAGCCATTGCCGGGATAGATCGTCATCGCCGATCAGGAAGATCGACGTGAACCCGCCGGGAAGATCCAACTGACGCGGCGTCACGGTGCCGGGCGTCAGTTGCTCGCTCTCGAGCGGCAGCATGTCCTGCTCCCCGTAGGGTCGGGACGGACGTGATTCGCCGCCCAGTTGCGGCGAGTAGCCCTCCTCTTCGTCGACGCCCGCGCCCTTGATGGCCACGTAATAGGGTCGTGCGGATTCGCCACCGTGATCGGCGACCACGGTCAGCTGAGGCAGCCCCGGTGGGCGCTCGGCGGGAGCTTGTGCGAATGCCGCCGTCGACATCAGCATCACTGCGTATAGCGGTAGCAGGCTGAAGCAGAGAGATTTTTGCATTGGGGACTCCTATCGGGTCGCGACTTCCGCCATCCAGGGTCGCTGTTCAGGCGTCACCCAGGTGACGCCAGATTCAGGGGGCCGTGGGCTTGGTGTCACCCAGGTCAACGCCTCCGCTGGCGCAGCTGTTGTGGAGTTCGATGCCGACACCACGCCAGCCCGGCGGGCTCGTTTTGGCGCTGGAGCCTGACGCGCGGCCATCAGTGCCGGCGACGCCGCTTCCAGAGAAGGGGGCGTGCCAAGCCGAACCAGCTCATCACTGACTACGCCACGATAGCGCTCGGCGGGACGCCCACCGGCCGGACGGTGGTATCGTCCCGCCGCGATCAACCAATCGCCGGCGTCATCGAAGTGGCGACGAATCAGTGCCGCCGCTTCCTCAAGATTGGCGTAGGGATCGAGACCGTCGCAGGGATCCGCGAAACGCTGACTGGCACCGAACAGCTGCGGCTGCCAGCGCACATTGAGCTGCGCGATCCCAACATCGACGATCTGCGTCGTCTCGAGCGCCTCGGTCAGCGCCAGGCACGCGGAGGCACGATCACCGAAGCGCATCGACTTGCCAGCGACGTTCAGTGTCCAGGGCCAGGGGCGACGACCAGCGTCGAGACTTACCACCGACTCGGCGCTGGCCACCGCGTAAAGCATTTCAGGCGGCACCCCGTGATCCTCTGCGGCGACCACGTAGGCCGAAGGAATATCGAGGTGGTCGGATTGGCCGGCGTGAACGACACCGGTAGCCAACGCCGCTGCCAATCCAGCCGCTGCTGTCCTCAACGCTCGACGCATCATGGATCAGCCCCTCGAGGCGACGCGCGGCAGATCGCTGCTGTCGACGTTCAGCGAGCCGCCATGGTTGAGCGTGATCGTGCCAGCACGAACCCTCGCCGGCGAAATGCCCATCTCGGCCGCCCAGCTGCGGATGCGATCATCGTCACCATTGGAATCCACGACCCAGATATCCATGGCCGCCCCGGTACTCAGCAGCCGCTTCACGGTGGCCTCGCACTGGCTACAGCCCTCGGTAGCCACCACGATGTTCAGGCGCTCGCTGGATGCCGACGGATGACTGCCGAACACCGATTGCGTCGCGTCCTCGCCCCCTTTCGTGGTGAAGGAGTTGACCGGCATATCGTTGGGATAGAGCCGCTGCCAGGCGTCGTCGTAGGCGCGCTGGAATGCGAGTTCCGCTTCGACGCGGGCACGCTCGGTCTCGACGAGCTTCTCGGCGTACTTCTGGCGTTCAGCCTGACTGCGCGCCTCGAGGCCCAATGCGGTCAGCGGATCCAGATTGGGAGACCAGGTGCCGCGCGGCCCCTCCATGATCGACTCGTAGCGTCGATACTCCTGCTGGTTCAGCCCCCAGGCCTCGGCAGCTTGCTGGTTGCTTTGTTCGAGGCGTGTCTGATCGATTCGAGTCGACTCGCTCTGGTGCCCTTCCTGCGCCCAGACGGGCATGGCAGCGAATAGCAAAAGCGCGATACCCAGGCGTTTATCAAGATTCATCGTCATGGATCTCTCCTCAAGGAACCGGGACGACCACGGTCTGGCCGTTGATGGTGAACGCGGCCGAATGGCCGTCGATCGACGAGAGGTGCCACTGACCAATGTTCTGCCCCACAGCGACCAGTCGCAGATCGCTCAAGCGACCGGCATTGCCGGATGCCACCGTGAGATAACTACGCCCGCCGCGCAGCTCGACACCCGAAACCGAAAACGGCGGTGACGGCGGCTCGGGCTTGCGATCAGCCTGGCGTTGACCGCTGGGCTGGCTCTCCTGGGCGCTCGTCTTCTGACTCGCGCGCAGCTTGCGCACCTCCTCAATCGACGCTTCAAGTGACTGTTCCTTCTCCTGCGCCGCACTGAATCGCATGTCCACGGAGTTGGACAGCTCATCGATCCGATGGGAAAGCGCCTGGACGCGCTCGGGCAGCGCCTGCAGTGGCGATCCCTGTCGACGTTCCTCGAGATCGTCGAGACGCGAGGCGATCTCGCCCATGCGGTTGCTCGCACCCTCGGCCTCGCTGCGTCGCTCGTCCTGGCCGCTCTGCAGCTCCTCAATACTCACGCGCAGCTGATCGATCACCTGCTGCTGGGATTGCACGCGGGATTCCACCGTCGGCCCTTCCGGCTCGCTATCGGCGAAAAAGAGGAAGTAGACAAGCCCCAGAACGATGACGGCACCCAGCACCAAGAACGAAAGCCGCAGTGGGTTCCACCGTTTTCGTCGCTCGACATAGGGCGTGTGGCCGGGGTTCTCGTCACTGCCGTCATCGCGTTGGGAGTAGTCGGGCTCCTCGTCACTGACGTCATCGCGATGGGACAAGGAAGGCTCCCGACGCCCGGCGTCGGGCTCAGCGGGCGACGCCAGATTGGTCTCATGCTCCTGCACACTAGATTCCTCGGGGTTGCGACGTTCATCCGTCATGACCGGTCTCCTCGATCAGACGCTGGTCGCGCACCTGATAGCAGATGGTCCGTGCGATGGGATCGGCCTGGACCTCGAAGGCACTGCCTGCGAGCACCTGAAGCGTCTCACGCAGCGGCATCGGCCCCAGCCGGAAATGCGCCGCTGGCAGTGCCCGGCTATAGAGCAATTCCTGGGGTTCTCCCTGGGGAGCGCAGAGGCTGTAGCCGGTGTGTTGCAAGGTGTAGCGCAGCCCATCCTCGACAGAGGGATTCATCGATACGGGGATCGAGATATTGACGGTCTGCTCGAGGAGATTGCGCTGTTGCAACGTCGCATTGGCCGTGACCAGTGCATAGCGTCCGCCTCGCATCACCTCGACTCGTGACGCGTCGCGATCACGGTAGACGTCGGGCTCGACCTCATGGGTGGGCTGATCCAGTCCGGTGGCTACCACTCGGGACTGACCCGTTCCATCGGTCCGAGCGACGGTCACCTTATCAGCGTCGGGATAGTCGGCTGCCAGACGCTCACTCTCGCTTGGCTGCGGAGCTGGTTGCTGATGCGCGCAACCGGCAAGCAGCGCAATCAAGAATGCTAAGGGAACGACACGGGTTTTCTGGAAGGGATACATCGAGTTTGGCCTCGCGCGGGGGAACCTGAATGATCGGGTTCACCGTGCCGAAGGCCACTCACACTAGCGACGGGAAATGTTAATTGCACTCGTACCGATTTTGTTGACCAACAAAAACAAACGCCCCGTAGGGCGTTTGGAGTGACTCACTGGAAGTAGGTGGAAAACGACTGCTTGATCTCGTCATTGAGTACCACGCCCAGTCTTGCCGCGCAGTATCCCAGCGCACCCTGCTGATCGGGCCTATCGGCTATCCAGCGGGCTTAACCGCTTTCCGTATCGCGTCAAAGATAGACCAGCTCGCCGGTTCAAACGGATGTGGGCGATAGCCCATATCAAGACAGTCCTCCTGTTGCGTCTCGTTGGCGACCACCACGTCGATCGCGTTGAGGCCATAACCAACGATTCGCATCAGCGGAAGACCATGCCCACAGGCCGTCATGCCGATAGTGTCCAGTACCTGACCATGCCACCGACTACCGCTGGCGAAATACCGCGCAATCGAGGTGATCGCCTCGGCATCGGACCGGAAAGGGCCATCGGTGTAAGCTCCATTCACGACATCCAGAGTCCACCCCTCATGCTGCGGGTAAAATATCGGCCAGCCGGCATCGGACAGTGACGTTGCCAGATTGGCTGCCGTATCCGAATTCCACTCGGGTCGCGACAGCTCCGCACGAAAGCGCCGAATCAGCATGTCTCGCCTCTCCTGATGGTCAGTCTCTCCATCCAGGTTGAGCCTTTAGCACAGCCTGTCGATGTTGACCACGTCCAGACTGTCCCCGCCGATGTCCTGGATTGCAATGGTTATGATGTTCGCTGTGGCAGTCTAAGTGCGGCCAGAAACACATCCACGTCTTCGCTGGCCAGCTGATAAGTCAGAAAGTCACTCATGGGATTGCTCCTTGGTGTATCGATGGGATAGGAGCCACCCCCTCGGGGCGTGGCCCCGATTGGGTGAATTGTTTCAGAAGATGCTCAGGTCACTGTGACGCGAGTCATCGGACGAGCGGCGAATGCCTCGAGTGCCGCCTCCGGTGAGTCACCGGAAAAGGGGCGCCCCAACGTGTCGAACACGATCCAGGGGCCCTGACCGTGGTCAAGTTCGATGTCGAAGGCCGGGCGCAAATGCCCGACGGGGCACGCCGGCCAAGCAGGATTGCCCTCGTAGACACTGTGAGAATCACCGGCGGTCCCCGGTTGTATGCAGTACGGCTTCATATGGATGACTCCTCGAATCAATGAAGCCATCCCACCGGGAAATGGCCCCGGATGGGAGAAGAAACGTTAAGTCTGTCTGGCGACGTGACCGTTTTGGGAGATTGGTCCCGCCGGAACGAAAACAGCCTCCCGAGGGAGGCTGTCATGACGTGTAAGGACCAGTCTGAATTAGCGCTTTCGTCGCGCTTCCAGCTTGCGATGAATGGTATAGGCGTACCCGCCGGCAATCGTCATCGATACGGTGAGTACGACGAAGATCGTGCCAAGCAACAGAGTCGCAGTATCCATTAGGCATCACCTCCATCAGCTTCGGCCTTGGTTATCAATGAGTCTAGCATGCCTTTGGCGATACCAGCGATCAGGGTCAGAAGCAAGAAAACCGCCCCTGCCCAGAAAGCGGTGAAATAGCCTTCAGGCTGCGTCTTGAGCGCTGGACCCAGCAGAGCTGCAACGACGCACGCAGCGGTAACGCTGCTGCTGATTCGATCGGCCGCGTCGAAAATCGCGCGAGCGATACGAAGTCGAAATAGATAGGACATGACATCTCCAATCAATGCCGCAAGGGAGATGTCGCCCATCAGGGAAAGATCTCCCTGCGAGCGGGTGGGTTAAACCGCACCCCTAGAAGCGAACTTCCCGGATGGGTTGTGGTGAAATCAGACGACCGCTTCGGCAGCGCCGACCGATCCGCTGACGGCGGGGCGGGCCGGCACACCGGTTCCCTGCGGCGCTGTATCGCCATCCTGGACACTGGTATCGGCCGACGAGACTTCCTCACGCCGTGGCGCCTCAAAAACTTTGTCGCCATCAACCTTGGCCCAATTGACGAACAGTAGACGTGCCTTGAGGCTCACGGCGGTTTCACCAGCTCGCTCGCCTCGGGTTCGCGTAAACAGATCGGGATAGAGATCGCCGAGCTTGAAGCCGATCAGGATCTTGGGTTCGTTGCCACCCTTCTCTTGGCGATCGGCCACGGTTGCGGCAAATTTCTTGACCAGTTTTTCCGCGTCGGCGCCGCTGACGCGACAATCGAAGCGACGATATTCCACATCATTGGCAGGACCGTTCAACGCGGATATGTCACAAGCCCAGAAGGGATTGCCACGCTTGGGCGTGACCTTGCGGATCCGGTTGACGTAGCCAACGCCAGTGACATGGAGATCGAAGAACTGATTATCGGTCGAGTTGGACATGGTGTTGCTCCTTGGATTGAGTCATGGAACTCCAGGAGATACACCAACCCCATCGGGGGAAGTGTTCCCCCGGATGGGTGGTTCGGCGCGAGGCCGAGAATTCAGAAGTGGCATCCAGCTCAGGTGAGCGCCGTCTCTCGGGATGCGTTAACGGCTTCAGAAATTGCCCGAAGGCAAAGGGCGTCACTGATGACCGTCAGTGACCAGCGGCTTACATCGATAGGATTGCGCCACTTCTTCACGGCGTCAACCCCTAAACCCGATCGTCAATCGCAAGCCGGGGCAGCGAACACTCGCCGCCTCGCCTTGGGATTGAGGACCAGCACTGCGCGTCCAGTCGGCCACCGATACCGGTTCGGGTAGCAAGTATGAATCAGCCATCATGCTGGCCATCGGCCATGCCCCTCGTAGTCATGGTTCGATTGCCACTGCATCCGGTCCCGAATCATGGCGTTGGACCGATACGATTGTGCGCGGATCCCCGCACAAAGGGAACCCAGGGGTCAGGCGGTGGGCGCCGCCACTGTGAAGCAAAGTCCAACCGGCCAGCGAGTCACCCCTCGGAGGAGATGCCTGGCTGGCCGGTCGAGATGGGCTTGAAGAGGTGGTCGACGACCGGTCGACCTGAAACATAGGGAACCTGGAACCCGCATACACGCCAATGTAGTGCAAGAGAGCCTTGCGAAGGGGTGCGCTCTTTCGCCAGGTGATAGCGCTTTGGGTTCGGACTCGCGGAGAGTCCAAAGGGACCAACTGATGACCGTCAGTTGGCAACGGGGTACCTAACCATTATCAGTTAGTCCTCCCCCTTCATCAAGCCGCTTGGCAAAGCTGGTGTGCCTTACCACACGGGAAGCTGGCGTTACTGCTCTTCTCGAACCACCCAGCTTTCAACGGTCTCGCCGCCGTGCTCGTCCTTCCAAGTCTTGAGTACTTTGTGATTTCCACCACGAGTCTCGATCATTTCGCCAGTGTTGGGGTTCTTATAGATCTTGAGCTTTCGCTTTCGTCGACCGCTCGTTGCAGACGATTGAGACGCAGAAGGGGATTCATTCGGCAATAATTCGATAACATCCCTCGCCTTCTTGCCATACTCCGTCATCAGTGCTTCGAGTTTTTCTTTAAACTCGAGCTCTTTTTTCAGTCGCTGATCATTTTCTAATGCTTTGAGCTCTTCCGACAGCTGCTTAAGTAATTGCTCTTTCTTCGTGTATTCACTCAATAACGACACTGGTCATAACCTCAAATTTATCGATTTAAATGACGGGATCATACCATAGTGAACGTCAAACACTCTGCTCTGCTAAATGAAACCCTGGTATCCATATACAATGTTGTTCAAGTGGAGTTCCTTTTTCTCTTCGCTGCTTTCTTCGGGGAATGGCGTTGAGGCCTTGCTTTTGAAATTGCTTTGGTGCCGTCGCAGTCGGGGTAGTGGGAGCACGACCAGAAAGGGCCATTGCTGCTTTTGCGTTTGCGCTTCTTCGCCTGGCACTTGGGACAGGTTTCGCTGGGTGCCTCGGGGAGATTCAGCTGTGGACGCTGGAGCGCGATCCCGATGAGCTTGTCGAGCAGAGCGCCCTGTCGCTCCATGAAATCATCCAGTGTCATCGCCCCCTCGGCGACCTGATCCAGCGCCTGCTCCCACAGCGCGGTCATCCCCGGATTACTGATCTGCGGCGGCAGCGCCGCAATCAGTCCCTGCCCTACCGGCGTCGAGACGATCGTGCGCCCCTTCTTGCGAATGAACCTTCGCTTGAGCAACGTCTCGATGATGCCGGCGCGAGTGGCTTCGGTACCAATACCGGCACTCTCGCGCAGTCGCGCCCGCAACCGCTCGTCAGTCACGAACCGGGCGGCGTTCTTCATCGCCGAGATCAACGTGCCCTCGGCAAACGGCTTCGGCGGTTGGGTCTGACGATCCTTCACCATGAGATCCACAACCGCGCAGCTCTCCCCCTGACAGAGAGGCGGGAGCGCCTGCGCACCGGACGCTTCCTGCTCGTCGTCACCGTCCTGCCCTTTGCCTTTCCCTCGGGGGAACAGCGCTCTCCAGCCCTCGACCCGCACCTGTCGCCCCGAGGCCACGAACGTCTCGCCGGCGAGATCCAGCTGCGCATCGGTCTGGTCGTACTCATGGGCGGGCAGGAACTGCGCCAGGTAGTGCCGACGGACGAGATCGTAGACGCGAAACTCCTCCTCGCGCATCCGATCAATGCGGCAGGGTATCGTCGTGGGAATGATCCCGTGGTGAGCCGTGATCTTGCTGTCGTTCCAGACGCGGCTCTTGAGATTCTGATCCAAGCGCTCGATCACCGGCGCGAGCTTCTCGTCCGAATGCAGGAGCGCCGTCACGACGGCCCCGACCTCGGACAGCATCGACGTTGGCAGGTAGCGGCAGTCAGTACGCGGGTAGCTCGTAGCCTTTTGTGTCTCATAAAGCGACTGAGCGATGTTGAGCACCTGTTGGGCACCGAAGCCGAAGCGCTTGGAGCACTCCTGCTGCAAGGTGCCCAGGTCCATCACCAAGGGTGCGCCCTCACGTTTACGCGATGTCTCGACAGACGCCACCGTCGCCTGCGCCCCTTGGCACCGGACCGCGACCGTACGCGCCGCCTCCTGGTTGATGCAGCGATCCTCCTCATCGAGCCAATCGGCATTGGTCGGTAGCCATTTGGCCTGGAACTGGCCACCCTGCGCCTGTAAATTGGCCACGACATCCCAGAACGGCTTGGGCACGAATCTCGCGATCTCCTGATCCCGTCTCACGACCAGCGCCAGCGTCGGCGTCG
>NZ_CEXLVS010000098.1:0-14358 GCF_982684285.1 Salinicola sp.
CCGGATCGCGCAGCGTGTTGACGATCGGGCACAGCGGGATCAGCGGATCGCCCTCGAAGTACATCTGCGTGATCAAGCGGGTGGAGATCGAGGGCCCCATCACCGAGACGTGGATATGGGCCGGGCGCCAGCTGTTGACATCGTTGGGCCAGGGATAGGGGCCGGGCTTGACGGTGCGGAAGCGATACCAGCCCGACTCGTCGGTCAGGCAGCGACCGACCCCGCCGAAGTTGGGGTCGAGCGGGGCGAGGTAGCGGTCCTTCTTGTGACGGTAGCGGCCGCCAGCGTTGGCCTGCCACATTTCGACCAGCGTGTGGGGCACCGGCTTGCCGAACTGATCGACCACGCGGCCGAACATGATCACGCGCTCGCCGATGGGCAGGCCGGCCGATCCCGCCAACGCGGGGTCTTCACGAAAGTTGAGCAGCAGGTCGTTGTCGTGCGGGCCCATGCGCAAGCGGGTGAAGTCGGGACCGGCGCGCTCGGAGACCGTGGGTGACAGCAGGCTGACCAGGGCCTGCCTCGGCGAGCGGGCCACCGTGGTCTTGTAGCCCGGCGCATGGGCGGGCGGATGCCAGTTACGGTCGCGCGGCACATAGTGCTTGTTATCGTTGCTGGGCATGTCATTCTCCAACTCTTAAAGCGTGTTTGAACTGGTTAGCCGGACAACCTGGCCCCGGCGGTACACGAGCTTGCTTCCTGGAATCCGGCAGCTTCACGGCGTCAACCAGAAGAGACTCAGCGCCGGAAAGATGATCAGCAGCGCCAGGCGCAAGAAGTCCGAGATGATGAACGGCGCCACGCCGCGAAATATCTCACCCAACCCCACATGCGGGGCCATCGCCTTGATCACGAACACGTTCATGCCTACCGGCGGGGTGATCAGGCCGAGCTCCACGGTGAGCACGGTGACGATGCCGAACCAGATCGGGTCTATGCCCAGCGCCTGGATGATCGGATAGACCACCGGCACAGTGATCACCAGCATGGCGATCGAATCCATGAACATGCCCAGCACGAAATACAGCAGCAGGATGCACAGCAGAACCACTACCGGCGACAACGAGAGGCCGAAAATGAAGTCGCTGATCGAGAACGATATCCGGGACACCGAGATGAAATAGCCCAGCGTATCGGCGCCCACCAGCATGAAAAACACCACCGTCGATAGCGCCAGCGTCTCCTGTACCGCGGCCCATAGCTCTCTGCCACGCAGTCCCTTGAAAAGGGCATAGAGTAACGTGACGAAAGCCCCGACACTGGCGCCCTCGGTGGGCGTGAACAGCCCGAAGTAGATGCCCAGAATGATCACCAGGAACACGCCAAAAAACGGCAGCAGTCCGGCCAGCGAGGCGAACTTCTCGAGCCACGAGGTGCGTTCGCCCGACGCCGCCAGCGAGGGCCTGAGGTGCACCACCACGGTCACCGTCAGGGCGTAGAATAAAAGCCCCATCAGCCCGGGAACCAGCCCGGCCATGAACATGTCGCCCACCGACTGCTCGGTAAGAATGGCGTAGATCAACAGCGCGATGCTCGGCGGGATCATGATCCCCAGCGTGCCGCCTGCGGCCAGCGCCCCGGTGGCCAGACCGCGGTTGTAACCATGACGCTCCATTTCCGGCAGCGCGACGCGGGTCATGGTGCTGGCGGTGGCCAGTGACGATCCGGAAATCGCCGAGAAGATACCGCACGAGCCCACCGCGGCGATCGCCAGGCCGCCCTTCCAGCCCCCGCAGATCACCCGTACGGAATTGAACAGCTTGCCGGCCATGCCGGAATGCGCCGCCAGCACCCCCATCAGGATGAACATGGGGATCGCGCTGAAGCTGTAGTTCGACAGCACCTCGACCGGCACCGACTTGACCATCGACAGCGCAGCGCCCCAGGAGATCACCTGAGCAAAGCCGCCGACGCCGACGATCAGCATGCACAATGCCACTGGAACGCGTAGCACCATCAGTACCAGCAGCAACCCGAGGCCCAGGGCGCCGATCATTTCACTACTCATTCGACGCTCTCCACTTGGTGGGCAAATACCGCCCCGAGCGCGGCGTGGAGCAGGCAACGCACGCTGAGCAATACACACAACCCCGAAGCGATGGCATAGATCGGCGCCATCGGCAGGCGCAGGTCCTGGGTAGTCTCGCCGTGAGAGGCAGCGCTGGCCGCCGCATCCCATAACCCAAACGCCAAAACCAGCCCCAGTACCACGAAGCCCAGCAGGTAAACGCCGGCGATGCGCGCCTTGAGGGAATCGCGCAAGCTGTGGCTGAAAGCCTCCACCACCACCTGGCTCTTCTCGACATTGGCGGCCATCGCCGCCAACAGCGCGAACAGCATCAGGTAACTGACCAGCTCCACGCTACCCACCACGCTCAGCGAGAAGGCCCCGTCGCTCAAGCGGTAGAGATAGCGCAACGCCACGTCGACCACCGTGACACCCAACAGGCCGATCAGGGCGATGCCGGCGATGAGCCGCGAAAAGACTTCCAGCCAACGGCTGAACCGCAAAAGCGCATGCATGAATCGGGCTCCGAATTATTGCGCGCAGGCCTGGCTTGCATCCTGCGCGGCCTGGTAGACGTCACGCGCCTGATCGCGACCACGCGATTCGAGATCGCTCAAATAGCCGTCGATGCCATCCTCGAGCGGCTTCTGCCAAACGGGGTCGTCAAGCGGGTTGTCGACCACGCGAATGGTATCGCCGGCCTCTTCGGCCTGCTGCTTACCCGCCCTGTCTTCAGCGGCAAACACCCGACCGGCCTTGTCCGCCCATTTCATTCCCGAGTTGTCGTCGATCACTTGCTGCTGTTCAGGGGTCAGCGACTCGTAGGTGTTCTTGTTCATGGTGGCGACGAAGATCAGCGTGTAGAACGGCACCTGGGTGTGATAGCGGGATAGCTCGTTGAGGCGGAAGCCTTTCATGCCCTCCCAGGGAAAGCTCAGACCGTCGATCACGCTACGCTGCATCGAGGTGTAGATATCCGGCGCGGGCATGCCCACCGGCTGAGCGCCCATGTTCTCGAGAATGTCTCCGGCGACCGCGGTGGGTCGGCGGATGCGCAGGCCTTCAAGGTCCGCCGGCTTCTGCACGTTGGTTTCCTTGGTATGGATGTAGCCCGGCCCGGTGGTGAACATGAACAGCACGTGGGAATCGTCATACTCGCCGCTGATCTGGCCGTCGTCGTAAAGCGTCTGCAACACGCAGGCACCCTGCGGAGCCGACTCGGCGACACCCGGCAGCTCGACGATCTGGCTGAGCGGGAAGCGACCGTTGGTATAGCCCTGAGCGGTAATGCCGATATCGGCAATGCCATTGACCGCGGCATCGTAGGTCTCGTCGGCCTGGCTCAAGGTCTGCGAGGGGAAGTTCTGAACCTTCAGCGAGCCGCCCGACTCCTCTTCGATGGCCTTGGCCCATTTCTCGAAGATCTGCTGGTTGATGGCCGAACCACCTGGCCAGAAATGCGACATGCGAAGCGTGGTGTCGGCTTGGGCGGCAGCGGCCGCTCCAGCTACCGAGAGTGCAAGAACGGTGCGAGCGAAGATGCGGTTCATGGTCGAGTCCCTGTTATCCGGCGGTTTCTAATATCGACTGATATCTTTGCGGGCCAGCCGCACTTCGTCCATTAGACGAACGTTAGTTCGTCTTGCGAACTCAGTGAGAACTGATGCTCTCACTCGCTCTCCTCTCCCCACCCCAGTTGCTTGGCCAGCGAGAAGGCGTGATTGGCCGCCGGCACCCCGGCGTAGACCGCCACGTGCATCAGCACCTGGCGCAGCTCGGCCTCGCTCAGGCCGATCCGCCTGGCGGTCTTGAGATGCAGCGTCAGCTCCTCGCGCCCCAGCGCGGCAAGAATCGCGGTGGTGATCATGCTGCGCTCGCGATGATCGAGATCCGGGTTGGTCCACAGCTCTCCCCAAGCCAGTCGCGAGATCATCTGCTGGAACGGCCGGTCGAGTGAGGTCGACTGCTGGGTGGCACGGGCGACGTGGTCGGCGCCGAGCACCGCTCGGCGCGTCTCCAGCCCGGTGGCAAGATCGACGCCCTGCTCGGCCATCGCCGGCGACAGTGACAGCCGCGCCAGCAGCAGCTCCACCAGGCGCGCCGGCGCCTCCAGCGAGGGCACATGGCCCACGCCCTCGAGAATCGTCGGGGCCTCGGCACCACACTCCTCGGCCAGCGCGGCGAGGGTCGACGGTGGCGTGGCGCCATCCTCGCTGCCGCCGATCAGCGTGAGCGGTACCGCCCGTGTCGCCTCACCGGCGTTGGCGCCCAGACGCCCGACGAAGGTGTGGCGGCCGAGCATCTCGCACAGCAGTGCGTAGGACTCGGCCTCGTTGCGCGACATCGCCACCCGCCAGCCGGCGGCCAGGGCCGGGTCGGCCTCGGTGTGCGCCGGCGCGAACCAGCGCGGCACGATCTCCGCACTCATCACCGCCAGCCCCTCGCAGCGCACCCGGTTGGCGCGGGTCTGCCACATCTCGGCGCTGCCGATGACCGCGCCGGTGTTGGTCAGGGTCGCCGACAACAGGCGCTCGGGATGCGCGCTCAGCAGCTGCTGGCCGATCACGCCGCCGATCGAGGTGCCGGCGAAATGGAAGCGCTCGGCCCCGGCGAGATCGGCCAGGGCCAGGGCCTCGGCGGCCAGCGTCGCCGGGGTGATCTCGCCTCGCGCCGCGGGCCAGCCGGCGCTGGCGCCGTGTCCCGGCAGATCCCAGGTGAGCACGCGGAAGCGTCGAGTCAGCGGGGTGATGACGCTGTCCCACACCGCCTGGCTCATCCCCAGCGGGTGGGCCAGCAGCAGCAGCGGCTGGGTGTCGCCACCGAGCAGACGATAGGCGACGGTGCGGTCATCGAGCGTGACGAAAGGCATGACGAGGCTCCTTGGTTCGAGTGCGCGAGGCAATTATCGGACAGTGTCTAGGTGAACGTGGCCAGGGCGACGAACGTCCCCGCAATGGCAACGCCCGAGATCACCAGCCAGATCAACAGATAGCCCATGATGTCGCGGGCCGAGAGCCCGGCCACGCCGAGCAGCGGCAGCGCCCAGAACGGTTGGATCTGGTTGGTCCAGCCATCGCCCCAGGTGAACGCCATGATGGTGCGCGCGGGATCGGCGCCGAGGGCGTAGGCCGCCTTCATCATGATCGGCCCCTGGATCGCCCACTGGCCACCCCCGGAGGGGATGAAGAAGTTGACCGCCCCGGCGGAGAGAAAGGTCCACAGCGGGAAGGTCTCGCGGGAGGCCATCGAGATGATCGCCTCGGAGAACTGGGTGACTAGATCGGCATGGGTCATCATCCCGGCGATGCCGGCGTAGAGCGGGAACTGCACGATGATCCCGCGGGCGGCGCCCACCGCCTTCTCTACCGCGCCCAGGTAGGCCGCCGCGCTGCGGTGCAACAGCAGGCCCAGGGTGAAGAAGATCAAGATGACCGTGTTGAGATTGATGCTGAAGTCACCCTTGGCCACCTCGCCGAGCAGATAGGCGGCGGCGAGCAGGCCCAGGAACAGCGTCGGCAGCCGGCTGTGTTCGAGCCAGTCGGAGAAACTGCCGTCGCCGCGCTGGGCCGGCGCCTCCTCGGCGGGGTCCGCCGCCTCCAGGCGCACGATCTGATCGGGTTGTTTCTGCAGCATGAAGAAGGCCACCAGCAGGGCCAGCAGCGCCAGGGTCAGGGCGATGTTCCAGCTGGCGTAGAGGGTCTCGGAGACCGGCACGATGCCGATCGCATCCTCCATGAAGTGACCCGGCGTGGCGATCACCAGCGGGATCGAGGTCGAGGGCCCGCGCACCAGCTCGCCACCGTAGGCGGCGGCCACGATCAGCGGGAAGTGCACCGCCACCCGGCGCCCCATCTCGCGGGCCAGGATCGCCCCGGCGACCATGCCGAAGCCCCAGTTGAGGTAGTAGCAGACGAAGCTGACCACGATGGTGATCGCCAGCGCCTGGCGCGGCGTCGAGGCCTGCCGGGTCAGCGCGCCGAGCAGCCGCTGCATCACCGGCGTCAGCGCCAGCACGTAGCCGGTCAGCAGCACCAGCACCATCTGCATGCCGAACTTGAACAGCGAGGAGAAGCCCTCGCCCCAGTACTGCGCCATGTCCAGCGGCGTACGCTCACCGAGCACGATGCCGAGGACGAAGACGATGGCGGTGAGAATCACCGCCAGCACGAAGGCGCTGGGCAGATAGCGCTGCACCACACGCACGGAAAACTGCGTCACCGCTTGCATCGAGGTTCCCTCTAGCGATTTGTCGTTACGGGTTGCTGCTGACGAGCGTCACACCCGCTCGATCACCGTGGCGATGCCCTGGCCCACGCCGATGCACATGGTGCACAGAGCGAAGCGCTTGTGGCTGCGCGCCAGTTCGTAGGCCGCCGAGCTGATGATGCGCGCCCCCGACATGCCCAGCGGATGGCCCAGTGCGATGGCGCCGCCGTTGGGGTTGAGCCGCGGGTCGTCGTCGGCCACGCCGAGTTCGCGGGCGCACGCCAGCACCTGGGCGGCGAAGGCTTCGTTGAGTTCGATCACGTCCATCTGGTCGAGGCTCATGCCCAGCCGGTCGAGCAGCTTGCGGGTCGCCGGCACCGGGCCGATGCCCATGATGCGCGGCTCGACCCCGGCGGTGGCCATGCCATGAATGCGCGCGATGGGTTCGAGCCCGAAGCGTGTTAGCGCCGCTTCGCTGGCCACCAGCATCGCAGCCGCACCGTCGTTGACCCCGGAGGCGTTGCCGGCAGTGACGGTGCCACCCTCGCGGAACGGCGTCGGCAACTTGGCCAGCGCCTCCAGCGTGGTCTCCGGGCGCGGATGCTCGTCGCGGTCGAAGATCAGCGGCGCCTGCTTGCGCCGCGGAATCTCGATCGGCACGATCCCCTCCACCAGCCGCCCGGCCTCCTGTGCCGCCTGGGTCAGTTGCTGCGAACGGTAGGCGTAGCGGTCCTGATCCTTGCGCGAGATGGCGAACTGCTCGGCCACGTTCTCGGCGGTCTCGGGCATCGAGTCGACCCCGTAGCGCTTCTCCATCAACGGATTGACGAAGCGCCAGCCGATGGTGGTGTCCTCCATCTGCTGGTTGCGCGCATAGGGGGAGCCGGCCTTGCCGATCACGTAGGGGGCCCGCGACATCGACTCGACGCCGCCGGTGAGGATCAGCTCGGCCTCGCCGGCACGGATCGCCCGCGCCGCGGTGCCGATGGCGTCCATGCTCGAGCCGCACAGGCGGTTGATGGTGGAACCCGGCACGCTGGTGGGCAGCCCCGCCAGCAGCGCCGCCATGCGCGCCACGCTGCGGTTGTCTTCGCCGGCCTGGTTGGCGCAGCCCATGATCACGTCGTCGATCGCCGCCGGGTCGAGCTGCGGATGCTGCGCCAGCACCGCCTCGAACAGCCGCGCCGCCAGATCGTCGGGGCGCACGCTCGCCAGGGCGCCACCGAAGCGGCCCACCGCGGAGCGCAGCGGCCGGCACAGATAGACGTCGTTCATGCGTTCTCTCCCATCTCGTTGCCGGCGTGGTGGCGTGCGGTGCGCGCCTTGAGCTCGCGCAGTACCTCGAGCTCCTGCTCACCCGGCTCGGGAGTGGTCTCGAGCCGCTCGGCGAAGCGGATCTCCCAGCCGGTGGCCTCCTGAACCTGCTCGGCGGTCACGCCAGGGTGCAGCGAGACCACCACCAGCTCCTTGGTCTCGGGATCGGGCTTCATCACGCACAGATCGGTGATCACCCGGGTCGGGCCGCGGCCGATGTGGGGCACGCCGTCGCGAGCGGTGCCGTCGCGGCCGAAGCCGACCGTGGTGACGAAGTCCACCGCCGCGACGAAGGTACGCTTGGAGTGCTTGACGGTGATGAACACCTCGCCCGCGTTGGTGGCGATCTCAGGCGCCCCGCCGCCGCCCGGCAGCCGTACCTTGGGCTCGCGGTAGTCACCGATCAGGGTGGTGTTGAGGTTGCAGTAGCGGTCGATCTGGGCTGTGCCCAGGAAACCGACGTCGACGTGCCCGCCCTGCAGCCAGTAGCGGAACATCTCCGGCACCGAGACAGTGGTCAGCGCGGTCTCGCACAGCTCGCCATCGCCGATCGACAGCGGCAGCACATTGGGTTTGGTCTGCAGGGTGCCGGACTCATAGATCAGCATCACGTCCGGGGCATGGGTCAGGCGTGCCAGGTTGGCCGCCTCACTGGGCAGGCCGATCCCGACGAAGCAGGTGGTGCCGTTCTCCAGCGCCCGGGCGGCGGTGACGGTCATCATTTCCGCAGCGGTGTAGTCGAGGCTCATCAGGCGGCTCCTCCGGCGTGGTAGACATGTTCGTCGAGCCAGGCGGCAAAGGCCTCGCGGTCGCGGGCGATCGCATCCCAGGCCTTGTAGAAGGCGTTGTCCCGCGGGTAGTAGCCGTGGGCGTAGGAGGGGTAGGCGCCCTGCTCGGCCACGGCGATGGCATTGATGGCCCAGCCGGGGATGACGCAGGCGTTGGGGCCGGCCTCGAGATCGTCGACCACCTCTTCGACGGTGACGATGCTGTGGCGCGCCGCCAGCACCACCTCCTTCTGCACGCCGATGATCCCCTCCACCAGCACGTTGCCGGCACGGTCCGCCTTCTGCGCGTGGACGATACCCACGTCCGGGCGCACCGCCGGCACCGCAGCCAGGCGCTCGCCGGTGAACGGGCACTCGATGAACTTGATCTGCGAATTGACCTTGGGCAGATCGCTGCCCACGTAGCCACGCAGCACCGCCAGCGGCAGACCGGCGGCACCGGCCTCGAAGGCGCAGGCCATGGCGGCGTGGCTGTGCTCGAAGATCTCCAGCGGCTGCGGATAGCCGTGTTCCACCGCATCGCGCAGGCGGTGCAGCGAGCCCACGCCGGGGTTGCCACCCCAGGAAAAGATCAGGCGGCGGGCGCAGCCGGCGCCGATCATCTGGTCGAAGATCAGATCCGGGGTCATGCGGATCAGGGTCAGCTCACGCCGCCCCTGGCGGATGATCTCGTGCCCGGCGGCAAACGGAATGAGATGGGTGAACCCTTCCATGGCAAGGGTTGCCCCATCCTCGACATGACGCGCCACGGCGTCGTGGAGTGACAGGAATTCGGCCATCGTGCTCGACTCTCAGGTTGGTCCCACCAGGTTTGTCTCACACACAATGTTCGCTAAACGAACTCTAGTTTGTGATACGAACACGCTATCCTGTCGTCACTTCGTGGTCAAACGCTGAGCACAACGGCTCACGCAGAGCCGCTTTGTGGTGCCTCTGTTTTTATGACTTAAAATCAATCATTTAAAAAGATTGCAAATAGGAAAGGCAGCGGTCGACCTGGTGCAGGCTACTACCAATGTATAGTTCGATTGAGAGCGCCGACCGCACCTCGTCAGGATCAAGGTCCTCGGCGACGGCACTGAATTCGAGCAGCACCTCGGCGTAGTCACGACATTCACGGCGGGCCTCTTCTCCCGCACGCTGCGCCAGTTCCAGCGCGTCGTCGCTACTCATGATGTCGCATAACAGGCGCGTCGCCGGTTCGGCCATGATCGCCCCGCCGCTCAAGCGCAGATTGCGCTTCATCGACGCCTCGTGGACTTCCAGGCCCTCGAGCAGCGGCACCATCGATTCCAGCGCCCCCTCCAGACTGAGCACGGCATCCAGTAGTGGCGCCCATTCGGCGTGCCACTCGCCCAGTCCCCGCTCCAGCGGTTGCGCTCCGGCGTTGACGATGACCCCATGCTGACCGTGAATCTGGCGCGCGGCGGCACGGATACGCGCGCAGGCGACCGGATTGCGCTTGTGCGGCATCGACGACGATCCGCCCACGCCGGGGGCCGCGGGTTCGCTGAGTTCACCTATCTCGCTCTGGCACAGCAGCGCAATATCCAGTGCCGCTTTCTCCAGCGCCACGGCAACGGCATCGACGGCCCCCATCAGTTCGAGGATCGGCTGGCGGTCGGTATGCCAGGGCAGCAGGGGGCTCTCCAGCCCCAGCGTCCGTGCCAGAGCCTCCATGATCGCGATGCCACTCGGGTCCAGCCCGGAATGGACGCCCACTGCACCGCCGAACTGCACGTAGAGCCGGGTGTCGACCACCGCCTGCAATCTCTGCTCCGCCTGGCACACTCCCCAGGTCCATTGCGCCACCTTGACGCCGAAGGTGATGGGCAATGCCTGCTGCATCAAGGTCCGTCCGATCATCGGCGTATCCCGGTAACGCCGCATCAGCTCGCCCTGGGCCCGGCGAAGACGCGCCAGATGCGACAGGCACGACTGCAACCGGGGTTTCAGCAGCAGCATTAGCGCGGTATCGACGATGTCCTGGCTGGTCGCCCCCCGGTGAAAGGCCGGCTTGAGCGCCTCCGGCAGCATCGACCGCCCCTGCTTGACGAAAGGAATGGCAACATTGCCCCCCTTGCCGACATCGTCCGCCAGCGCAGCGAGATCGAAGGCTTCAGGGCGCAACGCCTGTTTCAGCGCCGCGGCGGTACCGGCTGGCAGCAAGCCTTCGGCCTCCTCTGCCCGAGCCAGTGCCGTTTCGACCTGGCACAGGGCTGCGACGACGGATTCCGCGTCCAGGGCGTCAATCCCTGCGCGGCTCATGAAGGGGTGGCGAAAGAAGTGATCGAACATGGAAGGCCCCGTCTGTGCGGGTCGTATGCCCGCCAAGCACTGACAATGGATGGTGGCGAGCATCGCCGACCGGTGTGGCGCTCGCCGTTGTACAAGGGGCAGAGCGCCCCGGACCTGGTGCGACACTCGACTCCGGCAAGCAGCCGTCGATGGTGTTCGAATAGCGTCAACAAGTTCGCATTATGAATTTTCGAAACCTGCCAGTGTCAAGCTGGCGCCTGTCAGCGCCCCGCCGAGATCCGGTGGCACCTCGAAAGCATGCGGCAACGGTGGTACTTCACGCCTGGCCATGACCTTCGTCTAACATCAACTCGCCCTTGCCGTCAGGCATTGCCCCGACGCGGTCTCTTCCTGCGAATCCCGCCATTCCTGGCCCTCGCACCCGGAAAATTCTCTGGAACAGATGTTCGGCTTTCGAACTTTTCTCTGACACCGTAAGCTCACAGCCATCGATCCGGCAGACAGCAAGGAACTTCCAGGCATGCCCAGCAAGGATGAAATGCTTACTCCCGACGACCGAGACTTCGTCACCGCACTCGCCAGTGGGCTCGAAGTCATTCTCGCTTTCGATCAACAGTCGCCACGCATGACCCTCAGCGAGGTGGCAGCCAAGACGGGGATGAACCGAGCTCGTGCGCGTCGCTTCCTGCTCACGCTCCATGCCCTGGGGTACGTGCGCAAGCAGCACCGTTCCTTCGAACTGGCGCCCAAGGCGCTCCAGCTGGGGTATGCCTTTCTCTCCTCCAACGGCTACCGCACGGTGATCCAGCAGCATCTCGAGGCGATCACCGAAACGACCGGGGAGTCGTCGTCGATGGGCGTGCTGGATGGAGACGAGGTGACCTACGTGGCACGCTCGGCGGCGCCGCACAGGCTGATGTCGATCTCGCTGTCGATCGGCACGCGCCTGCCGGCGGCCTACACTTCGATGGGACGTGTGCTGCTGAGCCAGCTGACGCCGGAGGAGCAGGATGCGTTTCTGGCCCGGGTGACGTTGATGCGGCACACCGAACACAGCCTCACCGACAAGTCGGCGCTGCGCGACTCGCTGAAGGCGGTACGTGAACAGGGTTACTGCGTGCTCGATCAGGAACTGGACTCGGGACTGCGCTCACTGGCCATTCCCGCCTTCGATGCCCATGGCGAGCTGATCGGCGCGATCAACGTCAGCACCAATGCCGCCCGTATCAGCATCGCCACCCTGACCGACGAATTCCTGCCGATGCTGCACGACAAGGCGGCGCAGATCGCGACACAGGTCAATTGACCCCTGGTGGCACGGGCGCCGCTCAAGTGAATTCACTTGCCGCTGGCGCCCCCGGGGCCCATGCTATTAGCCATAAGTCTAATTGGCAGCGATCAGAGCTTCGTGAACACCATCCTCGGCGCCATCATTCCCATCTTCATTCTGCTGGGTATCGGCTACCTGGCCGTGCTCAAGCGTATCGTCGACAAGGCCCATATCCAGGGCATGGGCCGCTACGTCATCAATATCGCGTTGCCGGCACTGGTGATCCAGGCGCTGCTGGAGCGCCCGCTGGGCGATGTCTTCAACGTTCCCTATCTGCTGACCTACGGCCTCGGCTCGGGACTGGCCTTCGCGGCCATGTTTGCGTGGGGCACCTGGCGCAGCGATCAGCCGCTGGAGCGCCGGGCGATGTATGCGCTGGGCACCTCGGCTTCCAACAGCGGGTTCATCGGCTATCCGGTGGCGGTGCTGGTGATCGGCCCCACGGCGAGCATCGCCATGGCGCTCAACATGCTGATCGAGAATCTGCTGGTGATTCCCACCGCACTGGTGCTGGCGGAGTTCGCCCGCCAGCCCGACAACGGCTTCTGGGCAACGCTCAAACCGGTGGCCGTGCGTATCCTGCGTCATCCCCTGATCATCGCCATCGCGGCCGGCACGATACTGGCGGCGCTGAACCTGCACCCGCCGGAACCGATCGCCCGGGTGCTGCAGATGCTGGCGGCATCGTCGTCGCCGGTGGCACTGTTCGTGATCGGCGGGACGCTGTGCGGCTTGCGAGTGAGAGGCATGGTCGGAGACGTCTCGCAGATCGCCCTGGCCAAGCTGCTGCTGCATCCACTGAGCGTGCTGCTGATGATTCTGCTGATCCCCGGGCTGACGCCGGTGTTCGCCACCGCCGCCATCATCTTCTCCTGCGCGCCGATGCTGAGCATGTATCCCCTGCTCGGGCAGCGTTACGGTTTCGCCGAACTCGGCACCGCTGCGCTGGTGATGGCGACGATGCTCTCCGCAGTGACGCTGGCGCTGGGGATCTGGCTGAGCCATCTGTGGTTGATGTAGGTCGCGCCGGCCCCGCTAGGTTCTCGATGCCAACAGCGATTCCAGGGCGTGCTTCCCCTGTAGTGCGGCCATGCCCGTCGGCATGACCCCGAGCGAATCGCTGAAGATCTCCAGCGACAGCGGCCCCCGATAGCCGGTTCGTTCTAGCGCCGTCATGAAACGCTCGATGGGCAGCTCGCCGTCACCGGGAAACGCCCGCCGGTGGCGGCTCAGCGCTTGCAGATCCTGCCCCCGCGGCCACGGCGAGTCGGCCAGTTGCACCAGGCCGATCCGGTCGCCGGGAATCGTGGCGAGGGTTTCCAGTTCCAGCTCCCGGGCCAGGATGTGATAGCTGTCGAGAACGATGGAGAGCGCCGGATGATCGGCCTGTCGAACGATCTCCCAAGCGTCGCGATAATCGAATACGTGGCGCCCCCAGGCCAGCGCCTCGAATCCCACCCGCAGCTCTCTTTCGGCGGCCAGCTCGGCCAGCTCGCGCAGGGTCTCGGCTGCTCGACCATGATCGTTCGCGGCCTCTTCCCGGGTGCTGCTGCAGGCGAGCAGGAAGTCGCCGCCGAGATCCGCCAGCGTATCGAGGTGGCGCCTGGCCTCGTCGAGCATCTTCCGGTGCAGAGCGGGCGGCAGCGCCTCGGCGTCCCGAAACGGCTGTAGCGCCACGACCGTCAGGCCAAGCTCCCGACAGCGATCGCCCACGGCTCGCGGCGACAGCCCACTGGACTGCAGGTCGTCGACGAAGATCTCCACGCCTTCGAATCCGGCCCGCGCGATCGCCTCGAGCTTGTTGGTCAGTTCGCCACTCAGGCAGAGCGTCGCCATCGAAGTCTTCGTCACCGGTTTCACACACGTCCCTCCCTTTCGATGCGCACCATCGCACTATTCGCCCGAGTCTTTAGCCTAGAAGAAAACGATAACGAGGCCATGCATTCGATACGTCGATACATCATCTACGCTGACCGCATGGTCGCTGGCCGGGTCCGGATGGCCTGGAACGACAACGACAGATACCGATCTTGGCCAGGGAGGCCGCTGCGTTATGTCAGGATCACTGAAGGGAACGCTCTTTATCACGTTGGCAGCGATGTTCTGGGGGATATCCGGCGGCCTGGCGAGTCTGTTAATGCAGCAAGGTTGGGACCCTTACCTGATATCGTTCTACCGCGGCGCGATCGGCCTTGCCTGCATGCTGGCCTGGTTCGTCGTCCATCCATTGCGCAACCTGCGTTTCGGCTGGCGACTTGTCGTCTGGTCGGTGGTCGCGGGCCTTGGCGTGGCCGGCAACTTCACCTTCTACTTCCTGAGCATCTCGAACGCCAACGTGGCGATTGCCGCCACCTTGATGTACACCGCACCGCTGTTCGTTTTTCTGGTGTCCTTCGCCTGTGGGCTGGAAAAACCGACGCTGGGCAAATGGGCCTCGATCGCCGCCGTGATGG
>NZ_CEXLVS010000099.1:0-14212 GCF_982684285.1 Salinicola sp.
AGGTCGATGACGGCTGTTCCCTTTTCTCCATCCACGGTTCATCCCCACGGGCGTGGGGAACACCCCATCATACCGGCTGTGGCTAACTGCAAAATCGGTTCATCCCCACGGGCGTGGGGAACAGAAAAGCGCCTGTGATATTGATATTCTTTAAAACGGTTCATCCCCACGGGCGTGGGGAACAGAACTTCCCAGGTCGAAATAACCCATTGCCCGACGGTTCATCCCCACGGGCGTGGGGAACAGCGAGTACGATTAGTAATCCTGGGGCATTCGTACGGTTCATCCCCACGGGCGTGGGGAACAGTTACGAAAGACCTTGCCGAATGGGCGATTAATCGGTTCATCCCCACGGGCGTGGGGAACAGGATTGACTTGTTTGTTATCTAATTCCGTTAGCCGGTTCATCCCCACGGGCGTGGGGAACAGCGAACACGCGTTCGCGGCCAGGACATTGCCTGCGGTTCATCCCCACGGGCGTGGGGAACAGGTTGCTGCCAAACGTTCCGCCGTAAGACGTAGCGGTTCATCCCCACGGGCGTGGGGAACAGCGGGGCGGCGGCTTCGTCGACTTCTTTTTGATCGGTTCATCCCCACGGGCGTGGGGAACAGTCTAATTGTAGGCTTTTGTTTTTAAAGAGCAAAACAAAGAGTCAACTTTCCACCAGCGATTCCTCCTGATCCGCTCACGAATTAGTAGGAGAGATTAACTCGATTATCAGTCGGTTACAGGAATGCTGGAAATTCATATTGCTAATTACCAGCGATGTTTTTCGCACCACAGCTTTCGGGTCAAGCCATGAACCTCACCAATCTCCCCTTTCCACATCAATTGTTATGTTATAACCTTTGCTTCCGTTTCAGGAGATTGTCATGTCACACCGTCACCGGCACCGCCCCGATGGGCCGTGCCATTTTTCTTTGATGTCGCTGGGGGCCGGGCGGCGCGTGTTGCTGGCGCTGTTGCCGCTGGCGGTGCTGTGGCTCGTCGCGGGTTGGGCTGCCGGGGTGTTCGGTTGATGGCGCAGTCAAGGACACAGGCGATGGATGAGCCCAACACCCTGCTGACACTGGAGTCTCTGTCGCTGGCGCAGGGCAATCGTATGGTGCTGGAGGGTATCGAGGGCCACTTCGAGGCCGGCACCATCACCGCGCTGGTGGGCGCCAACGGGGCCGGCAAGAGCACGCTGGTCCAGGGGATCATGGGCGAGCTTCGCCCTGTCAGCGGTCGGGTCAATTGCCGGGTACCCAACGCCCGGCGTGCCTGGCTGCCGCAGCAGCTGGCGCTGGACCTGACCTTCCCGATGAGCGTCGAGGAGCTGGTGATGAGCGGCTGCTGGCCGACCCATGGCAGTTTCAAGCGCTACGGCCCGACGGAGTATCGCCGCGGCCAGGCAGTGATGCAGCGCCTGGGTCTGCAGGCATTCGAGCACCGCCCGCTGGGCGAGCTGTCCGGCGGCCAACGCCAGCGCGCCCTGCTCGGCCGTACCTTGATGCAGGAAGCCCAGTTGCTGCTGCTGGACGAGCCGTTCGCCAATGTCGATGCCGCCACCGTCGAAGTGCTGATCGAGGTACTGCAGGACATGGCGGCCAAGGGCGCGGCGATCATCATCGTGCTGCACGATCACGATCAGATGACCCGGCTGGCCGATCGGATCCTGCATCTGGAACGCGGGCATGGCACCTGGTCGACGCCCGCCCGGGTCGGCGGCTCCCCCTCCACGGCGGAGACGCTGGCATGATCGACTGGCTGTTCTCTCCGTTGATCGATTTCGGCTTCATGCGCCGCGCGCTGGTGGCCGGCCTGGCACTGTCGCTGGTGGCGCCGCCACTGGGGGTTTTCCTCACCCTGCGCGGCATGAGCCTGGTCGGCGACGCCATGGCCCACGCCGTGCTGCCGGGCGTGGCGGTGGGTTTCCTGCTGGCCGGGTTCTCGCTGCCGGCGATGAGCTTTGGCGGCCTGATCGCCGGGCTGTTGGTGGCAGGGCTGGCGGGCAGCGTGTCGCGCCTGACCGGCCATCGCGAAGACTCCGCCATCGCCAGCTTCTACCTGATCTCGCTCGCCGCCGGGGTGATGTTGATCTCGATGCGCGGCAGCAGCGTCGATCTGACCCACGTGCTGTTCGGCTCGATCCTGGCGGTGGACAGTACCGCGCTGTGGCTGATCGTCAGCGTGTCGAGCCTGACCCTGATCGTGCTCGCCGCGATCTTCCGCATCCTGGTGGTGGAGTGCCTCGACCCGCTGTTCCTGCGCGGCCAGGGCATTCGCGGCGGCGCCGTGCATGGCCTGTTCCTGGGCTTGATGGTGCTCAACCTGACGGCCGGCTTCCAGACGCTGGGGACGCTGATGGCGGTCGGCCTGATGATGCTGCCGGCAACGGCGGCACGCTTCTGGTCGAAACGCCTCGAGGGCCTGATGGGGCTGGCCATCGCCATCGGCATGATCTCGAGCGTGGGAGGCCTGCTGCTCTCCTATCACGCCGGCCTGCCCTCCGGCCCCTGCATCATTCTGCTCGCCGGCATCATCTATCTGTTTTCCGCGCTGTTCGGGCGGTACCACAGCGTCTTTGCCCGCTGGCGTCGTCGGGTCCAGCCCATGCTGCCGCCGGACGCCCACGGCTAACTCGGCACTCCACCGTTCAACTCCACACGAGGAATTCAAGATGTCCCGCCAATCGATCTCTTCCGCGCTGCTCAAGGGGCTCATCGCCGGCGGCTTGAGCGTCGCCGCCCTGTCGCCGATCTACGCCCAGGCGGACCCGCTCAAGGTCGTCACCAGCTTCAGCATCCTCGACGACATGGTCGAGACCATCGGCGCCGACCATGTCGCGGTCACCTCGCTGGTCGGCCCGGACGGCGACGTGCACGCGTTCTCGCCCAAGCCTTCCGACGCGCAGTCACTGGCCGATGCCGACCTGATCGTGGTCAACGGCCTGCAGCTCGAGGGCTGGATCGACCGCCTGATCGACGCCAGTGAATACGATGGCGACATCGTGGTCGCCAGCGACGGCATCAAGACGCGGCCGTTCGAGGGGCATCACGACGAGGGTGACGATCATGGTCACGGTCATGACGACCACGACCACGACCACGACCACGACCACGACCACGACGATCATGATCATGCGGCGAACGGCGGCGCGGAAGGCCATCATCACCATCATGGCGACGTCGATCCGCACGCCTGGCAGGATCTCGAGAACGGCGAGCAGTACGCCCGCAATATCCGCGATGCGCTGGTGAAGGCCGATCCGGACCACGCCGACGACTACCGCGCCAACGCCAAGCAGTACATCGAGAAGATGGAAGCGCTGGACACCGAGGCCAAGCAGCGTATGGCGCAGATCCCGCAGGAAAATCGCCTGATCATCACCAGCCACGACGCGTTCGGCTACTTTGCCGACGCCTACGGCCTCGAGCTGCTGTCGCCGGTGGGTATCAACACCCTGGCCGAACCCAGCGCCAGCGACATGGCCCAGTTGACGCAGCAGATCGAGAGCAGCCACGCCAAGGCGCTGTTCCTGGAAAACATGAGCAACCCGGCACTGATCAATCAGCTGCACGAGGAGACCGGCGTCGCCATCGGCGGCACGCTGTATGCCGACGCGCTGACGCCCGATGGCGAAGGCAGCACCTATCTCGGCATGTTCCGTCACAACGTCGACACGCTGATCGAGGCGTTGACGGCCGACGACTGACTCGGCGGGACCGGCGGCACTTCGGCGCCGCCGGTCGCTCCTCGCACTGGTCAATCACCGCCACCTGGACGACACTGCTCTCGACCCTTCGCCGAGACAGTGTCGTTTTCATGCCGCCAGTGACTGCCCCCCACCGTCATCTCAGCCTCGCCCAGGCCCGGCGGCTCGCCCTGAAGGCCCAGGGATTCACCGCCTCCTCTCCCGATACCGTCAACCGCGGCCATCTCAATCGCCTGCTGAACCGCCTTGGCGTGTTGCAGATCGACTCCGTCAACGCCCTGGCCCGCTCCCACTACCTGCCCGTCCTGTCGCGGCTCGGCCCATATCCGACGGCGCTGCTCGACGAGGCGGCCTGGAGCCGCAACCGTCACCGGTCCCTGTTCGAGTACTGGGGCCACGAAGCCTCGCTGCTGCCGCTGTCGCTCTACCCGGCGATGCGCTGGCGCATGCGCCGTGCCCAGGATGGCATCGGCATCTACAAGCACCTGGCGAGGTTCGGGCGGGAGCGGCGCGACGTGATCGAGCGCGTGCTGGCCAGCGTGCGCGAGCAGGGCCCACTGGGGGCGGGGGCGCTGAACACGCGGGAAGGTCCGTCAGGCCCGTGGTGGGACTGGAGCGAGGAGAAGCAGGCGCTGGAGTGGCTGTTCGCCGCCGGGGAGGTCACCGTTGCCCGCCGCCGGGGCTTCGAACGGCTCTACGATCTCCCCGAGCGGGTGCTGCCGAGCGCGATACTGAACCAGCCCGAACCCGAGCTGCTCGAAGCCCATCGCCAGCTATTGGCCCAGTCCGCCACCGCCCTGGGAGTGGCCACCGAGAAAGACCTCCGCGACTACTATCGACTGGCACCGAACGATACCCGTACCGCGCTCGAGACCCTGGTCGAGGACGGCACCTTGACGCTGGTCGCGGTGCAGGGCTGGCGCCAGCCCGGCTACCTGCTCGGCGAACCCAGCGTGCCGAGGCGTGTCGAGGCCGCTGCCCTGCTGTCACCGTTCGACTCGCTGGTCTGGTACCGCGAGCGAACCGAGCGACTGTTCGGGTTCCACTATCGCCTCGAGTTCTACGTGCCGCCTCGCAAGCGCGTCTACGGCTACTATGTCATGCCCTTTCTCCACGGTGACCGGCTCATCGGGCGTGTCGATCTCCGTGCTCGTCGCGCCGAGGGCGAGCTGACGCTCCTCGCGCTCCACCCGGAACCGGAGATCCGCTTCGGGGAGGAACACCTCACCGCCCTGGCGCAGCAGTTCGAGCAACTGGCCGCCTGGCTGGGGCTTCCGCGTATCCATCTCGCCTGCGAACGCCCGCTGGCCCAGCGCCTCATGGCCCACTGGCCGGTGGACTCGCAACGGCGGCGCCATCTCTGAAGCCGGCGCGTCCCTCTTCCCTCTTCCCTCTTCCCTCCTCCCTCTTCCCTCCTCCCTCTTCCCTCCTCCCTCTTCCCTCTTTCCTCTTTCCTCTTTCCTAATAATACTTCTGCGACCAATAACCACATTATTATTGTGGTTATTCGGGCGTAGGCTGATTCCGACGCCACGACCCCACCGGTTGCGGCGAGTACACCAAGGGCCATCAAGGGGACGCCATTCATGAACACGATCCTACGCCGCTTGAGCATCGCCGGACTGGCGGTGGCGACATCACTCGGCACCAGCAGCGCCTTCGCCTACGGTGCCGGCGACTGGTTCACCCACTTCGGTATCGCCAAGGTCTCGCCCAAGAGCGACAACGGTAACTTCGATGCCATCGGCGTCGACAAGGTCGACGTCGACGACGAGAGCGGCTTCGCTTTCACGCTCGGTTATCGCTTCCTGGACAACTGGGGCGTCGAACTGCTGGCCGCCCAGCGCTTCAAGCACGACATCAATCTGGATGGCACCCAGATGGCTTCCACCAAACATCTGCCGCCGACCCTGACACTGCAGTACTACCCGCTCGGCGGCACCGATGCCCGGGTTCAGCCCTATGTCGGCGCCGGCCTGAACTACACCCACTTCTCCGACGAGAAGGTCGACGGCGGCAGTCTGGACATGGATGACTCCTGGGGCGCTGCAGCGCAACTTGGCGTCGACCTGCTGATCGACGATCACTGGTCGTTGAATGCGGCGGCCTGGTATCTGGATATCGACTCCGACACCACCGCCACGATCGGTGGCGAATCCTACGACACCACGGTACATATCGACCCCGTCGTGGTCATGGGTGGCATCGGCTATCGCTTCTGAAGCGAACCGCCGCCACCCGGCCGGCTCGTCCCTGGCCACCGTCCGGTGGCCAGGCATATGGCGCGCCGAATTGACGTCCCCCGCCGAGATTTTTGCCCAAAACTCTAGACTTACGTCGGAGATCATGTGATCATTCGCAGACTAACTTTTATTCCGCTTCACTACTGACCCATGGGTGACCGCACCCATGGGCGCTGGTCATTCATGATTCGAATCCCCGCCGATCACTGGCTACTGGCGTTGAGAACGGTACTGGCCGTCTGGCTGGCCCTGTTCCTGGCCATGCGCCTCGATCTCTACCAACCCGCCTGGGCCATCCTGGCGGTGATGATCGTGACCCTGCAGCCGGTCATGTTCACCGGCGGCACGCCGCCGCTCGGCATCATCATCGGGCGCAGCGTCGCACGGCTGTTCGGCACCCTGTTCGGGGCGGTCGTCGGGCTGGGGCTGATCGCCCTGTTCGGCCAGCAGCCCATGCTCTATCTGCTGTTTTCCGGTGGCTGGCTCGCCTTCTGCATGTACTGGGTGATGCTCGAGCAGGACGAATACCTCGGCTACGTGATGATGCTCAGCGGCTATACCGCGACCCTGGTCTCGCTGACGGCCATCGGTACCGGCGTCGACCAGATCTGGACGATCGCGCTTGCCCGCTTCACCGAGACGGCGCTGGGGATCGGCTGCGGCCTGCTGATGCACGTGGTCATCGCGCCGCGTTTCGGCAGCCGCGCGCTGCCCGGGGCGCTGTCCTCCTTCCTCTCGCTGAGCGCCAGGGAAACGCTGGCGTCGCTGGACGCGCCGCGCTCACGAGCGC
This sequence comes from Salinicola sp., assembly GCF_982684285.1. Taxonomy (NCBI): domain Bacteria; kingdom Pseudomonadati; phylum Pseudomonadota; class Gammaproteobacteria; order Oceanospirillales; family Halomonadaceae; genus Salinicola; species Salinicola sp. The sequence continues at coordinate 6,732 of NZ_CEXLVS010000099.1, forward strand.
AACGGGACGACGGGCTCAAGGCGCTGCTGGCGACTTATCAGCAGTTCGAGAAGTTGCGGGGACTGACGCGTCTCGAGACCCGCCGGCTCAGCCATTTCATTCCGGCGCTGGATCGCTTTGCCGCCGACGGCCTGGCGCTGCTCACCGCCGTGCGGGAACTGCAGACGGCGCTCGATTACCTGCGCGCCTGCGACGATGGCGAACGCTGGCTGAACCAACTGGCCACGGAGGCGGTCCCGCTGCTCGAGACGATCGCGTCGGCGCCGGATGGCGAACCCCGCGAACGCCTGGTGCTGGCCGATTTCGACTGGGACGACACCACGGTCGAGCCGCGCAGTCGCGCCCGCGCCGAGCTGGTTCGCCAGCGTCTCGGCGAAGTGCTGGGGCTGCTCCAGCACGGCCGGCGATTGCGCCACGCCCTCGACGATCCGGCCTCATCGCGGATCGAGACGCTACCCCGCGAGCGCCGCTCGCGAACTACCCACAACGAGCATTTCGTGGCCCGCTTCAACGCCTTCCGCGTGTTCGTCGCCTTCGAGCTGCTGGGCCTGTTCTGGATCCACAGCGGCTGGCACTCCGGCTATCTCGCCATGATGCTGCTGGGCGTCTTCACCATGCTGTTCGCCAAGGCGCCCGATCCCGCGGCAGTGGTCTATCAGTTCCTGTGGGGCTCGATCGCCGCGGTGGTCTTTGGCGGCGTCCTGCTGTTCCTGGTGCTGCCGGTGATCAACGGTTTCCCGCTGCTGGCGCTGGCCGTCGCGGTACCGGTGACGATCGGCACGCTGCTGACCCCTCATCCGCGCTGGTCCGCGATCGGGCTGGCCGGCGCCATCACCATGATGACGCTGCTCAATCTCAACTCAACCTACACTTTCGCCCCGGCGCGCTACATCAACGGCGGGCTGGCCTCGATCATCGGCACCCTCTGCGCCATGTTCACCTACTCCCTGCTGCGCCAGCGCTCGCCGGAGGAGCGCATCCGCATCCTGATGGCCGCCTACTGGCGCGGCCTGAGCCGGCTGATGCGGGAGAGATCGCTGCCCAACCGTGCCCGCCTGGAGAGCCGCCTCTATGACCGACTGGGCCGGCTGGTCGCCCTCGGCGGCAGCGACCGGGCCCTGCGCGAAGCCATCGACCTCCACGCCATGGCGCTGTGCGTGTGGCGCATCCGCCGTCTGCGCGACGCGCTCGGCCCCCATCGTGCCGAGATCGAAGCCTGGCTCGCCGGCATCGGCGCACGGCTGATCGCCCGCGAACGCCACGATCCCGCCGTCTGGCGGACCCTGGCCGACGAAGCCATCGCCTGGGTCGAGCGGCTCTATCACGAGACCCACCTGCCGATCGCCAGCATCGGCGAGATCGCCATGCTGGGTCACCTGATGCGCGAAGCGCCGGGGGTGACCCTCGAGGCCCGCGCCAACGCCGAGACGGCAGACGTCTCGACGGCGGCCACTACCGGAGACCCGCGACATGCTGGCTGAATGGTCCTTCCTGGGATTTCTGATGCCGCCGCTGGCCGTTCCGGTCCTGGTGCTGTGCGTGTGGCGCATCCGCCGTCTGCGCGACGCGCTCGGCCCCCATCGTGCCGAGATCGAAGCCTGGCTCGCCGGCATCGGCGCACGGCTGATCGCCCGCGAACGCCACGATCCCGCCGTCTGGCGGACCCTGGCCGACGAAGCCATCGCCTGGGTCGAGCGGCTCTATCACGAGACCCACCTGCCGATCGCCAGCATCGGCGAGATCGCCATGCTGGGTCACCTGATGCGCGAAGCGCCGGGGGTGACCCTCGAGGCCCGCGCCAACGCCGAGACGGCAGACGTCTCGACGGCGGCCACTACCGGAGACCCGCGACATGCTGGCTGAATGGTCCTTCCTGGGATTTCTGATGCCGCCGCTGGCCGTTCCGGTCCTGGTGGCGCTGGGGCTCTACCTGATTCTCCGGCGTCTCTTCGTGCGCCTGGGGCTCTATCACTGGTTCTGGCAACCGGTGCTCGCGGATATCGCGATCTACGCTTTGCTGTTGTGGTCGGTGCTGGCCCTGACGGGCTCGCTACCGATCGCTGGATGAGGAAAAGACCTTGATGAACTGGCCTACCGGACTCCGCAGGACTGTGCGGCTGCTGCTGACCCTCGCCCTGGTCGCCGCCGCGATCGTCGCCGTCGCTCAGCTCTGGAATCACTACATGCACGATCCGTGGACCCGCGACGGCCGGGTCCGTGCCGACGTGGTCAATCTCGGCACCGACGTCGCCGGCCTCGTCGACAGTCTCGAGGTGCACGACAACCAGCGGGTGGCGAAAGGCGACGTGCTGTTCACCATCGATCAGCAGCGCTACCGGCTGGCCCTGGACGAGGCCCAGGCCAACCTGCACCAGCTGGTGCAGAAGCGTGACGAGGCCCAGGCCGCCAACAGCCGTCGCCAGCGACTGAAGAACTACGTCTCCCAGGAGGACAAGGACAACGCCCGTTTCTCGCTGGCCACGGCCCAGGCCGCGGTCGAGCAGGCCGAGGTCGAAGTCGACCAGGCCAAGCTGGACTTGGAACGCGCCACCGTGCGCGCGCCGGTCGACGGCTACGTCACCAACCTGCTGCTGCGTCCCGGCCAGTACGTGACCGTGGGAACGGATGCCATGACCCTGGTCGACGCCCACAGTTTCTACGTGCTGGGCTATTTCGAGGAGACTAAGCTCGACAGCATCGACATCGGCGCCCCCGCCAGGATCCAGCTGCTGGCCAACGAGCGCCCGATCTGGGGCCACGTGGACAGCTTCGCCCGCGGCATCAGCGACAGCAGCTTGAGCAGTCAGCAGAACGGCCTTGCCACGGTCAACGCCTCCTTCGACTGGGTGCGCCTCTCCCAGCGCATCCCGGTGCGCATCGCGCTGGACGACATTCCCGAAGGGACCAAGCTCTCCGCCGGCCTCACCGCCACCGTCTATCTCGACGGCGACCGACGCGAGCGCGAAGAGGCCCCCGGCTGGTGGAAGCCGATTCGCCAGTGGTGGGAAGGATTGATCGGTATCTGATCCGACAAACAAACGCCCCGACGATCTCTCGCCGGGGCGTGGGGTTGGCGTGGAAATTCCGTCACTCAGTCGAAGTAGCTGAAGGTCTCGCCGGGCTTGATGTCGAGCAGCGCGTGATAGATCAGCTCGATCACGTTCTCGACGTCCTGCTTGTGGACCATCTCCACGGTGGTGTGCATGTAGCGCAGCGGCAGCGAGATCAACGCCGAGGCGACGCCGGAGTTGGAGTAGGCGAAGGCATCGGTATCGGTGCCGGTGGCACGCGAACGCGGCAGCCGCTGGAACGGGATCTTCTGCTCGGTGGCGACCTTGATCAGGCGTTCGCGCAGCTTGTTCTGGATCGCCGGGGCGTAGCAGATCACCGGGCCGTCGCCGATCTTGTTGGCGCCCTCGCGCTTGGGTTCGATCATCGGTGTCGAGGTGTCGTGGCTGACGTCGGTGACGATCGCCACGTTCGGGTCCAGCCGCTCGGCGATCATCTCCGCCCCGCGCAGGCCCACTTCTTCCTGCACCGCGTTGACGATGTAGAGGCCGAAGTCGAGCTTCTGCTTGCGTGCCTTCAGCAGCCGCGCCACTTCCGCGATCATGAAGCCGCCGATGCGGTTGTCGATGGCCCGACAGACCAGCTTGTCGCCGTTGAGCACGAAGAACTCGTCCGGGTAGGTGATCACGCAGCCGACATGCACGCCCAGCGCCTCGACCTCGTCCTTGGTGCTGCAGCCGACGTCGATGAAGATGTTGTCGAGCTCCGGCGGCTTCTCCTTCGGCCCCTGGCGGCGGGTATGGATCGCCGGCCAGCCGAACACGCCCTGGACGATGCCGTTGTCGGTGTGGATGTTGACCCGCTTGGAAGGGGCGATCTGGTGATCGCTGCCGCCGTTGCGGATGACGTAGATCAGGCCGTTGTCGGTGATGTAGTTGACGTACCAGGAGATCTCGTCGGCGTGGCCTTCGATCACCACCTTGTACTCGGCGTCCGGGTTGATCACACCCACGGCGGTGCCGTAGGTGTCGGTGATGAACTCATCCACGTAGGGACGCAGATACTCCATCCACAATTTCTGCCCCTCCCACTCGTAGCCGGTGGGCGAGGCGTTGTTGAGATAGCGCTCCAGAAACGTCATCGCATCCGCGTCGAGCGGCTTGGCGCTGCCTCGGCCGCCTTTGGTGGTTTTCTTGGGGCTCTTGTCCGTGCTCTTGCTCATGCATCTTTCCTAAACGAGTCATGAAGGTGACTCTAGCTTAGCAGCCCCTGACGCGTGATTGCTTCATCGGTTCCCGTTCGCGTCTACGCTAGTGGTCTCACTCGACCCACCGGAGAGACAAGGATGACTCGACACCCACTGCGCCACCACCAGCGCTTCGATTACCGCCCGATCACCGATCGGGACGACTGGCGCTGGCCCGGCGACACCGGTCTGGCGGTCTACGTCGGACTCAACCTGGAGCACTACGCCTTCGGCGAGGGGCGAGGCGTGGGGATCGCACCGCCAGCGCCGGCGGGCGAGCCGGACGTACTCAATTACGCCTGGCGCGAATACGGCAACCGGGTCGGCGCCTGGCGCTGTCTCGAACTCTTCGAAGCGTTGAACCTGCCGGTGGGTGTGATCGCCAATACCGCGATTCTCGATCACTGCCCGGCGCTGCTGGACGCCTTCGCCGAACGGGGCGACGAGATCATCGCCCACGGCCACACCAATGCGGAGCGGCAGGGCCAGCTCGGCATCGACGAAGAGCGCGAGCTGATCCGCCGTTGCCGAACGCGCCTGGCCGAGCGCTACGGCCAGGCGCCCGAGGGCTGGCTGTCGCCGTGGATTTCGGAGAGCGAATCGACACCCGACCTGCTGCGCGAAGCCGGATTCGGCTACTCCCTCAACTGGGCCCACGACGATCGTCCGATCGCCATGCAGACGACTCACGGCGACCTGTGGTCGATCCCCTATCCGCAGGAGCTCAACGACATTCCCACCATGTCCTCGCACCGCGTCTCGATGAGTGAGTTCGCGACGATGATCCGCGATCAGTTCCACGAGCTCCGCGAGCAGTCCCGCCACCAGCCGCTGGTGATGGGTATCTCGCTGCACCCCTGGCTGGTGGGGCAACCCTTTCGGCTGCGCCAGTTGCGCGAGGTGCTCGCCGAGCTGGCCGACTACCGCGAGGCCCAGGGCGTGTGGTGGACGACACCGGGCGCCATTGTCCGCCAAGTTGAAGCAGTGGCGTGACCTGATCTGGTCCCGCCAACGCTTGCTCAGGAGATGGAAGCGGCCTTGGCTGCCAGGTCCAGTCTCCGGATTGCCGATATCGGCAATCAACGAGGCCAGCACGGATGAGAGGGTCGCCGAGGCGAACGTGTCGGCATGAGGCAAATGACGATGGCAGACGGTATCCTTGCGCCTTGGTGCCACTTGCCATCGCTTGTGACTTTTTATTTAAATAGTCACCATGCAGATCCTATTGGACGGGAAGCCAATCTCTTCCTGTTTTCGTACCCCTGCCTTGGGAAACACACGACCCATGCCCCACTCTTTTCAGCCAGATCCCGCTCGTGGCCCGGCCGAACACGACATTCGCGATCAGATCGTGGCGGCAGCTCAGACGCACTTCAGCCAACACGGCTACGACAAGACGACCGTCTCGGAACTCGCCAAGGCGATCGGCATTTCCAAGGCGTACATCTACAAGTTCTTCGCTTCCAAGCAGGCAATTGGCGAGGTGATCTGCAGCGACTGCCTGGAGGAGATCGATCGCGATATCAGCGCCGCCGTGGCGTCGACCGACCACCCTCCAGAGCAGCTGCGACGCCTGTTCCAGGCGCTGGTGACCTCGAGCCTTCGGCTATTTTCCGAAGCGCGCAATCTCTACGAGATCGCCGCCGCCGCGGCATCCGACAACTGGCCGCCAGTGGTGCTCTACGAGAGGCGCGTCAGGTCACTGATCGAAGCCATCGTCGTCGCGGGGCGCCAGCGTGGCGACTTCGAGCGCAAGACGCCGCTGGATGAAGTCTGCGCATCGATCTACCTGATCATCCGCCCCTACATGCACCCCGTCATCCTCAAGCAGAGTCTCGAGCAGGTCGGCTCGGCCCCCGGCCTGCTCTCCAGTCATATTCTGCGCAGCCTGGCCCCTTGAATGATTGTGGTAGTGACCAATTAGTAATATAGTCACGACTTCACAATTTGGATTCGGCCAACACCATGAAGGGTCTGCGACTGGCGCTCCGGCGCCCCAGGGCGGTGACGACGGCTACGCTTCTGCTATTGGCGCTCGTCGGCTGCGAACAGCAGCAGAGCGCGGACCCGCGAACCGAGCCACCGCGGGTGCGCGTGGCAACGGTCACGCCGGCCGAGCCCGAGTCGCGCACATTCACCGGCGTCATCTCGGCAAGGGTCGAGAGCGACATCGGCTTTCGAGTCGATGGCAAGATCCTTTCACGACTGGTGGACGTGGGTGAGCAGGTCAAGCAGGGCGAACCGTTGGCGCGGCTCGATCCCGTCGATCTCACCCTGAACGCCGAGTCGGCGGCCCAGGCGGTATCCGCCGCTCGGGCGCGTGCCAAGCAGACCGAGGATGACGAGCGCCGTTATCGCACGCTGCGCGATCGTGGTGTCATTGCCGTATCACGCTACGATGAGGCCAAGGCGGCGGCCGATGCGGCGCAGGCCGATCTCGAGGCGGCAAGCGCGGAAGCCGAGGTGGCGCGCAACGCGACCCGGTACTCGACCCTCGTCGCCGACGCCGATGGCGTGGTCATGGATACCTTTGCAGAGCCTGGTCAGGTCGTTGCGGCCGGGCAGACAGTAATCCGATTGGCCCAGGCAGGCCCCCGCGAAGCACTCGTTGAGCTGCCTGAGACACTGCGACCACCACTCGGCTCGATGGCACAAGCGACTCTCTATGGTCTAGCGTCCAGCGGGCCCGCCGCACTGCGCGAACTGTCGGAATCCTCGAATACATCCACGCGTACCTACGAGGCACGCTACGTGCTGGGCGCCGAATTCGCCGACGCGCCGCTCGGAGCGACTGTCAGCGTTCGGCTGCCGATGAGGGGCTCAGACGCAAACGAAATGCTGACGATCCCACTCAGCGCGCTCTATGACGCGGGAGCCGGTCCCGGTGTCTGGGTGGTCGACGGGGATCCCGCCACGGTGCATTGGCAATCCGTCGATGTCCGCGTCGTCAGTGACGAGCGAGCCGGCGTGAGCGGAGCGCTCGAACCGGGCACCCGCATCGTGGCAATGGGCGCGCATCTACTGCGGGAGGGGGATACGGTTCGCCTCGCCGGGGCGCGCGTTGACGCTGCGCCGGAATCGCCGCAATGAGTCGCTCGCGTTTCAATCTCTCCTCACTCGCCGTGCGGGAGAAATCCGTCACGCTGTTTCTCATTGTGCTGATCTCGCTGGCTGGCGCGTTCTCGTTTCTCAATATGGGGCGTGAGGAAGACCCGGCCTTCACGGT
>NZ_CEXLVS010000100.1:0-14178 GCF_982684285.1 Salinicola sp.
GGTGACGGCACTGCCGTCATCGGCGACGTTGACCTCTGTCGGAGTGGCCGGCGCATCATCCTCGGGGGGCGTGCCATTGTCGTCGTCATCGTCGTCGCTGCTGCTGCCGGAGTTACTGTCGATGGCGATGGCGCCCACCGAAGCTATCCCACCGGCGATCAACGCCGCGCCCAGGTAGCCCTCGCCCCCGTCTTGTGTCGCCAAGTCGAAGACGCCATATTCCGATTGCGGCAGATAGGTCGCTTCGATGGCGCCATTTGCCGAAGACGAGATATCCACCCACACCAGTTGCTGGTCTTCACCCTCGGCCAGAAACAACTGGCTGGATGGTTCACCGCTGGGGGCAAAGAAATCGGCCAGGGTGATGGTTTGGCCATCGGCCGTGGTGATGACGAGATTGCTGCCATCCCGCACGATGCCATCGATATCGTCTGGAGAGAGGGAAAGAAGCACATTACTGGGTTCAGATAAGGTGATGCCGCCTCCCGTTACCGGTTGTTGGGCGGCATTTTCGACACGAGCGGACTGCTCGCTGACTTTAGCGAAGATCGGCATGTGTGTTCCCCTGCGAGAGAATTGTTCAAGCCTCGGTCATGGCGAAGGCAAGTCTGTTTGTTTAAGAGATTCTGCGTTCAGTAATGATTCGTGCTGGCGTTGGTCTCCCTGTTTGGAAACTCGGTGGAGCGGCGAGTTTATAGCCCAGATTTATTAGCATTTGTTAAATTAGTAGTAACTGTCATAAAAGTAAGTTTGTTTTAATAAATGTTTTTTTATGAATCTGGGTGGCGTTTTGAGGCGACGCCTTGGTACAAGCGCGGCTTCGATCAAGTTGTGACATTGGGTGATGGAACGTATCCAGATAAAACGGCTTAAGGCAGTCTTTATTTTTGTTTTAAAAATCAATCGCATAAAAAGAATTGATTTCTTTATGCTTGAGCTGAATTCTCGTTACGTAAATAAAATACGTAATGGTAACTTCCACTGAACGTGTTGCTGTTTTGTAATTAACTTTGTTTCAATGAGTAATTATTGAGAGTTTGTTGGTTGGAGGTGCGTGGTTTTCTAATAATAATTTACCTTGATGGTGGCGTGCGCCGTGGTTTTTTGTGCCATTCGTGTTTTTCATCTGGTGCATGTCGGCAGGAATGGCATCAGGCAAGTGTGGCTCCGGTGGGTGTCGTGACTGACGGAAGAGCGAGCTGTCTTATCGAATGGTGACTCGTCAAGTAAGCGTTTCATAACGGGGAGATTCCGCGGTGATAGTGGTCTTGATATATCGGGCCGGAATGTGGGCTAAGTTAATTGAAGTGGAGGAATGGGGAAGAGTGGGGAAATTGGAAGAGTGGGAGAGTGGGAGAGTGAAAAAGTGGAAGAGTGCAAAAGTGGAAGAGCCAGCCACGGACGAACTGATCGAGCCGTATTATCCCAAGTGTCACGGCATCGAGCTTGCCCGGGCGTCCGGAGGGTTCCTTGGACGTCTCCGGAGTCGAATGGAGTAGAGGTGAGCCCCGATGAGACTAGGCGCCTAACCGAGATGGCGCTCGGCATAGATCGACGTGAGCCAATCCAGGAAAACCTTTACCCGGGGGGAGAGCTGGCGACGTTGCGGGTAGACCACATAGAGCGGCAAGGTGGGTTTGGGCCAGTCGGGGAGGATCTCCACGAGTTCGCCTCTCTCGAGCTCGGGGGCAACGTGAAAGCGGGGTAGCTGAATCATGCCACAACCCTGCCGAGCACATTCGACGTAGTTGGCGGCGTCGTTGACCGTGATCCAGCCGCTGGCCTCGAACAGTTGCGTGCGGCCATCGATGACAAGCTCCAGCGTGCTGTCGATGGCGCCGTTGCCCGAGAAAAAGCGAACGACCCGGTGTGCTCGTAGCTCGTCAGGATGGCTGGGGCGGCCGGCACTCTCCAGATAGGCCGGGCTGGCGCAAATGACCTGGGTCATGTCGGTCAACTTGCGAGCAATCAGGCTCGAGTCGTCCGGAATGCCGGCGCGTACTGCGCAATCGACTCCTTCTCCGATCAAGTCGACCCGGCGGTCACCGCTGGTCAGGACCAGCGTCAGCTTGGGTTGAAGCTCATGAAACGCCTGGATATGGGGCAGTACGATCAATTGAGCATGGGCGCCGTGCATCTCGACCCGAAGCACGCCGGAGGGCGTGGTGGAGACCGGCCGCACGATGGCCTCGGCATCCTCCAGCTCCGCCAGTAAATGCACGCAGCGTTCATGGAACGCCTCGCCTTCCGGCGTGGGGCGGACCTGGCGCGTGGTTCGCTCCAGCAGACGGACGCCGAGGCGGCTCTCCAGCTGTTGGATAGCGAGGGTGGCGGTGGCTCTCGGGATGTCGAGCGCATTGGCCGCCTTGGTGAAACTACCGCTCTCGACGATGCGTACGAAGAGCGTCATGGCATCGAGCCTGTCCATGGCAATTGTTGTTCATAGTTGAATAGTGTTCTCAATCTAGCTGATTTATTGATCCACGACGAACGCCAATACTCTCTCCGTTCGTATCGTATGGCGGCCCGCCATACTCACTGGACCAGGAGAAGATGCATGACGGATGTCACTCGAAAGATCGCACTCGTCACCGGTGCCTCTCGCGGTATCGGTCGCTCCATCGCCTTCAAGCTCGCTGAAGACGGTTTTACCGTTGTCGTCAACTACGCCGGTAACGCCTCATTGGCTGCCCAGGTTGTCGCCGAGATCGAAGACAAGGGCGGCCAGGCCCTGGCCGTCCAGGCCGATGTCGCCGATCGGCGATCCGTCGCCCGACTGTTCGACCAGACGCTGGAGAGGTATGGGCGCCTGGACGTGGTGGTCAACAGTGCGGGCATCATGGATCTGGCACCGATTTCGATCGACCACACCGACCTGTTCGACCGGATGCTGGCGACCAACCTGCGCGGCAGTTGGCTGGTCATGGCGAAAGCCGCGGAACTGCTACAGGAGGGCGGCCGCATCATTGCGCTCTCCTCGTCGGTCCTGGCGAAATCGTTCCCCGGTTATGGGGCCTACATCGCCAGCAAGGCGGGGGTCGAAGGGTTAGTGAAAGTGCTCGCCAATGAACTGCGCGGGCGCAACATCACCGTCAACGCCGTGGCGCCCGGGCCCGTGGCAACCGATCTGTTCCTCGAGGGCAAGAGCGATGAGCAGATCCAGTCCATTGCCGCCATGGCACCGTTGGAACGACTTGCCAGCCCGGAGGAGATTGCCGGGGTGGTGGGCTTCCTGGCAGGGCCGAACGGCGGCTGGGTCAATGCCCAGATTCTGCGTGCCAATGGTGGTTTCGCCTGATCGATCGGTTTTGGCCATTGGCTGAAACCGAAAAGTTTCCAGGATGAGAGGTTCATCCAACGAGTTCGGTTCGACGCGTTGCTCAAAGTGAATCGAATGCCATTTTCACTTTTGATTGGACAGGAAAGATCATGCCATTTGCCAACTACAAGTTCCCCGAGGGCATCGTCGATCACGCCCTCAAGGAAGACATCATTCACCGTACCACCGAGATGTTCGTCGAATATTTTGGCGAGGACGTCCGACCTTACACCATGGTGCTGGTGGACGAGGTCGCCGACGGCGGCTGGGGCAGGGCGGACGAGACGTCGACGCTGGAGAAGATGGGCTTGCCGCCCAAAGGTTCCGCCAGCTAACCAAAGCGGGATTGAAACCACAGAAGAGGTCGCGATGATGGACCATGAACCAAACCCGCCGGACACGGCAGCGCCCTGCCAATCATCGGGCGTGACACGACGCACCGTCATGAAGGTTGGGGCGATGTCGGCCACCATGGTGCCCTTGGGTGTCATGGTCCCCTGGAAAGCCAGCGCGCAGCCGCTCGACGATAAAAGGCAACCGGCCCCGGGGCAGGCTGCCGGCAATGTCGTCGAGATTTCACCGCGGATCAACGGCACCCGCCGGACGCTACGGGTGGATGCGCGCACCTCGCTGCTCGATCTGCTGCGCGAGAGGCTGGCCCTGGTCGGGGCCAAGAAGGGCTGCGACCACGGTCAGTGCGGCGCCTGTACGGTGCATGTGAACGGGCGCCGGGTCGCTTCCTGCCTGACGCTCGCGGCGAAGGTCGACGGCGCGGAAGTGCTGACCATCGAGGGCATCTCCGACGGGCAGGCGCTTCATCCCATGCAGCAGGCCTTCATCGATCATGACGCGCTGCAGTGCGGCTACTGCACGCCGGGACAGATCATGGCCGCCATCGCCTGCATCGAGGAAGGGCACGCCTCCGATGCCGCCACCATTCGCGAATACATGAGCGGCAACATCTGCCGCTGCGGCGCCTACAACGGTATCGTCGCCGCGGTCGAGCAGATCGCCAGATCCGTGCGGGAGGGCTGAGATATGCGTGCATTCAGCTACAGTCGCCCCCGCACTCCGGAAGCCGCCGTGGCCGCCTTCACCGATGCCGGGGCGGGCGCGCGGTACATTGCGGGTGGAACGACGCTTTTCGACCTGATGAAACTCAATGTCGAGCGTCCCACCCATCTGGTGGACGTATCCGAGCTCCACGGCACCGATCTGATCGAGACATCCGGCGACGTGCTGCGTTTCGGCGCGGGCGCGCGAATGGCCGATATCGCCGACGACGAGACGATCAAAAGAGAGTATCCGCTGCTGGCGGAGAGCCTCTGGCGGGCCGCCTCGCAGCAATTGCGCAACATGGCCAGCGTTGGTGGCAACCTGCTGCAGCGCACCCGGTGCCCCTATTTCCGCAACGGCGCAGGTGGTGTCTATCCCTGCAACAAGCGCGACCCGGGAACGGGATGCGCCGCCATCGATGGATTGGATCGCGGACAGGCGGTGCTGGGAACCAGCGGCGCCTGCACCGCGGTATCGCCGGGAGACTGGCCGGTGGCGTTGACCGCCCTCGACGCCGACATCGTCGTGCTCGGGCCCCAGGGCAATCGCACCATTCCGATCGCGGACTTCTACCTGTTACCCCAGGACACGCCGGATCGCGAATTCTCGCTGGAACCCGGTGAACTGGTCATCGAGATCCGCGTGCCCAGGACGGCTGCCGGCCGCGCCTCGACCTATCACAAGGTGCGCGACCGGGAATCCTACGCCTTCGCGCTTGCCGCCGCCGCCGTCGCCCTGCGGATAGAGGGCGGCCAGGTGCGGCAGGCCCATATCGCACTGGGGGGCATCGCCACCAAACCCTGGCGGTCGCAAGAGGCGGAAGCGTCGCTGCGCGGGAAGGCGCCGACGCGCGAGAACGCACTCGCCGCGGGACGTGCCGCGCTAGCCGGCGCCAAGGCCGGCCGGCACAACGGCTTCAAGATCGATCTCGCCGCCAACACGATCGCCGATGCGATCTCGATCGCTGCAGAAAGGAGCGCATCATGACCCTCTCCTCCAACCCGGATCGTCCGCGTGTCGACGCGCGCCAGAAAGTGCTCGGCGAAGCGCTGTTCGCGGCCGACCAGCGGGTCGATAACCTGCTCCACGCCATGACGGTCCCGGCCTCCATCGCCAAGGGACGGATCCGCGCTATCGACTCATCCGCCGCGCTGAAGGTTCCGGGCGTCGTCAGGGTCATGACCTTCGACGACTTCGCGGACATCCGGACGACGCCGGCGTCGCGGGGCGCCTATGGGCAGCCGGGGAAAGGCTACCAGCCCATGACCGGTCCCGACATCGTCCACCGCGGCGAACCGGTTGCGCTGGTACTGGCCGAAACCCTGGAGGCGGCCATCGAGGGCGCCGAGTCGGTGTCGGTGGAGTATGACGAGGCGGCGGAGTTCACCGCGCTGATGGAGCAGGACGGGGCCGAGGAGGAGTCCGAAGTCTTCACCCGCCTTGACCATGGCGATGCGGAAGGGGCCTTCGCAGACGCCGTGCACAAGGTCGACGTGACGTATCGGCATCCCCAGCAGCATCACAATCCGATCGAGTTGATCTCGACGACGGCACTCTTCTCGGAGGGCAAGCTGCGCATCCTCGAGGGCACCCAGTGGAGTTCGGCCCTCGCCGGTGGGCTGGCCGGCATGATCGGCCGCGAGCCGCAGTCGGTTCGCGCCTCCAGCCCCTATGTCGGCGGCGGTTTCGGGCAGAAGAACGGGATACAGGAGCAGAGCGCGCTGGTCGCCCGCGCCGCCACGATCATGGCACGCCCGGTCAAGCTGGTGATGCCGCGCGGCCAGCTCTTCCACACGGCGTCGTATCGGCCGCGCAGCCTTCATCACGTGCGTCTCGCGGCCGACGCCGACGGCAAGCTGGCGGCGGGCCTCTACCGCACCGAGCAGCAGAACAGCCGCTACGACGGCTACAACCCGCTGTTCGGCGAAACCCCGCCACGCATGTACGGCTACCCGAACTGGGCGGGCGAGGATCGCGTGATTCGCGTCGACACCCAGACGCCGGGCCACCAGCGCGCTCCCCACGAACATCCGTCCTGCTACGCCACCGAATGCGCCCTGGACGAATTGGCGCACGAGCTGGGCATGGACCCCGTCGAGCTGCGGCTGGCCAACGATACCGAGAAGGATCCCATCACCGGCAAGCCATACTCGTCACGGCATCTGGCGGAGTGCCTGAGACGCGGAGCCAGGATGATCGACTGGGGTCGCCGGAGACGGGAGCCGGGGACGCTGCGGGCCGAGAACGGCGACAGGATCGGGCTCGGCGTGGCCTGCGGAAACTACAAGGCGTCGATGAGCCCGGCGATCACGACGCTGCGGCTTCAGGCGAACGGTGTCTGCCGCATTTCGCTGTCGGGTCACGAAATGGGTCAGGGACTACGCAGCGTGATCGCGGCGGAACTGATCGAGGTGCTGGGCGTCGATCCCGCCAAGCTCGACATCAGGATCGGCGATACCGGCCTTGCCCCGCAGATGCTAACCGCCGGCTCCTGGGGCACGGCCAGCGTGGCACCCGCCGCCCGGGCTGCCGCGCTCAAGCTGCGTGCCAATCTCGTCGAACTGATCGGTCGGGACGATTTCGAAGGGCCGGCTCACGTGCAACTGGCGAAGACCCGCCGACCCATGCTGAAGGTCGAGATCGCCACGGTTCCGTTGGGTGAAGGCCCACAGGCGATCGACAATCTGCGCAGGGGGCTGCCGGTCACCACGGGCCCCGAGTACGCCGACTTCATGGCCTTCAGTTGGATTGCCCATTTCGCCGAAGTGCACGTCGAACCGTCGACGGGGCGGGTCCGAACGCGAAGGTTCGCCAGCGTCATCGATTGCGGTCGCGTGATGAACCGGCGCACCACGGAAAGCCAGGTCAAGGGGGGCGTCGTCTGGGCTATCGGCGCCGCGTTGCGCGAGATCGGTGAAACCGACCCCCGCTACGGCCGGGTCCTCAACAACGATCTCGCAGAGTACCTGGTGCCCGTGAACGCCGACATCGACTGGATCGACGTCGATGTCATAGACGAACCCGATACCCGACTGAACCTGTCGGGCGTCAAGGGCGCGGGTGAGGTGGCGATGGTAGGCGCGGCCGCGGCGATCGCCAATGCCGTCTTCAACGCAACCGGCAAGCGTATCCGCCACCTTCCGATCAGAATCGAGGATCTGCTTTAGGACCCGTGGGTGTCTCCATCGCGGCTGCGGTATGTTGCCATGGTGCGGAAGGACAGGGTGCAGCGAGTGGCGCGTAGCTGTTCGATCATTCTTCCAAACATCATGAATCTGTCATGACGCTGCAATATTGGTCAGCGATACTCTTTCCATTGCTGGAAGACAGGTCTCGACAAACGGAGAGTAAGTCATGGGCGAAATGATCAAGCCGCAGGATCTCAAGCGCTATAGCATCGAGCTGACCGAGCGTCCGGATGGTTCCTTTGGCGTCGTCGTCGCCAACGACGAGTCGGACGACAACCTGGAACTGCTTGCCGGCGCGCTCTGTCAGGTCGCCTTGGACCTCTATCAGCAGGCCAAGGCGGAAACCCACTGAACCGCCGGCGGCGGATCGCCTTCCAGCCGATGACGCCCAATGCACTTAGGGCGCGTTACCTAAAACGCGCCGATAGACAACATTAAGACAACAGACCCCGCTGAACCTCCATTCCGCCATCCTGCTCTAAGCCTTGTTTGAACGCTCGACGAGCGACCTGAACAATCGACGGGCGACGGCCAACCCGTGCCTCGCCCGGAAGCCATACAGGATGGTGGAATCATGGACTCGAAGACGCCCGACAAGCGCCCCGTCCGGCAGGATGCCGACACGTTCACCGACAAACTCTTCAAGACGCTATCGATCCTCGCGGCCGTGGTGCTGGTCTTCGTGATCGGGGCCTTCTCGGTCGTCACCGAGATCTTTCCCGGCCCGCAGATTCAGCATGCCTACCAGGCGGGGCAGGCGCTCTATCATCAGGCCACCGATTACAACGACGTCTACAAGGGTGACATCTGGCGTCCCCAGCGCACCGATGCCCAGGGCGTCACCCAGTACGACCCTGAGCTCGCACGCAATGGCCTGACGCTCTATACCGTGGGCACCTAGCCTGCCGCCTACCTCGTCGACATGCACGGCAAGGTGGTGCACGAGTGGCGCAAGCCCTACAGCGAGGTGTGGTCCGACGGGAAGGGCGTGGCGAATCCGCGTCCCGACGAATTCATCCACTTCCGCAACGCGCAAGTGATGCCCAACGGCGACCTGATCGCGCTCTACGAGGGCAACGGCGATACGCCCTACGGCTACGGGCTGGTCAAGCTGGACAAGGACTCCAACGTGATCTGGCGCTACGCCGGGAGAGCCCACCACCAGTTCGCCATCGCGCCGGACGGCAAGATCTACGCGCTGATCCACGGCATCTTCGACGACGAGATCGAGGGGCTTGACTACCTCGAGCCGCCGCGCCTCGAGGACTCGCTGGTGGTGCTGTCGCCGGAGGGCAAGGAGCTGCAGCGTACCCGCCTGCTGCCGACGCTCCAGCACTCGCCGTTCAGCGAGCTGCTCAACAACGTGCCCGGCATCATGGTGGGAGACCCCATCCACGCCAACGCGGTCGACTACCTCACCGCCGACAAGGCCCGCAACTTCCCCTTCGGTAACCAGGGCGACCTGCTGCTGTCGTTCCGCGAGACCAGCTCCATCGCGGTGTTCGACCCGCGTTCGCAGAAGATCACCTGGGCCACGCGCGGTCCATGGATTCGCCAGCACGACCCCGACGTATTGCCCAACGGCGATATCGTGATGTTCGACAATCGCGGTCACTACCACACTCCGGAGGGCGAATCGCGGGTGGTGGAGTTCGACCCCCGCACCCTGCAGGTCGTCTGGCAGTACGCCGGAACGCCGCAGCATCCGCTGGAGAGCGAGATCCGCGGCGACCAGCATCGGCTCGACAACGGCAACACCCTGATCAGCGAATCCGATGGCGGCCGCCTGGTGGAAGTGACCCGGGATGGCCGCATCGCCTGGGAGTACGTCGTGCCGACGCGGGGCGGACCCAACGACGACATGATCCCGATCATCGGCTGGTCGCAGCGGCTCGATCCCGCAAGCTTCGACAGCGACTTCGCCCGGTCGCTGGATATCGGCGACTCCGAGGCACAGCCGGCCCGGGACGAGGGGACACGGGCCGGAGCGCCACCCCCGGATTCCTGAGACGGCGCCGCAGCGATCGTCGGTTTCATCGCAGCAGGCCATGCCGCATCGCGGGACGCCATGCCGATAGCGGCATGGCCTCCCGTATGGTCAACCCGGTTTCTATTTGAAGTTGACCAATGGTCGTGCCACCATTCCGTCAACCAATGAAACAACCAAGGTTGACTGGGCCTATGGCAACGCCTCTCTCGCAAACGAAAAACAGCGCACGGTCGGCAACCGAGCGCGCATCGCTCTCTGCAACGGAAACCACGACGCTGCGCCACGACTGGCAGCGGGCGGAGATCCAGGCGTTGCTGGAACGCCCGTTCAACGACCTGCTGTTCCAGGCCCAGGGCGTCCACCGACGCCATTTCGATCCCAACGCCGTCCAGATCTCCACGCTGTTGTCGATCAAGACCGGCGCCTGCCCGGAGGATTGCAAGTACTGCCCGCAGTCCGGGCACTACAACACCGGGCTCGAGCGCGAGAAGCTGTTGCAGGTCGAGGCCGTGCTCGAGGAGGCGCGCAAGGCCAGGGCGGTCGGTGCCAGCCGCTTCTGCATGGGGGCGGCGTGGAAACATCCTAGCGCCAGGGACATGCCCTACGTGCTGGAGATGGTGCGCGGCGTGCGGGCGATGGGACTGGAAACCTGCATGACGCTGGGCATGCTGAGTCGCGAGCAGGCCGAGCAGCTCGGGGAGGCCGGGCTCGACTACTACAACCACAACCTGGACACCTCGCCGGAATACTACGGCGAGATCATCACCACCCGGACCTATGCCGACCGCCTGGAGACCCTGGACCACGTCCGCCAGTCCGGCATGAAGATCTGCAGCGGCGGCATTCTCGGCATGGGTGAGAGCGTCAGCGATCGGGCGGGGCTGTTGCAGCAGCTGGCCAACCTGCCCGAGCACCCCGAAAGCGTGCCGATCAACATGCTGATCCGGATCCAGGGCACCCCGCTCGAACACGTCGAGGATCTCGACCCCATCGATTTCATTCGCACCATCGCCGTCGCGCGCATCCTGATGCCGCGCTCCCACGTGCGCCTGGCCGCCGGGCGCGAACTGATGAGCGACGAGACCCAGGCGCTGGCGTTCCTCGCCGGCGCCAACTCCATCTTCTACGGCGAGCGCCTGCTCACCGCGGACAATCCCCAGGCGAGCCACGACCAGCGCCTGTTCGAACGCCTGGGCCTGCATCCCGAGCGACGCGAGGACGTCGACGACAGCGCCCACGAGGCCGCCCTCCGGGAGCGGGTGGCCCGGGCACGGCTCGATGCCATGGTCACCGACGCCACGGCCCGGGCGTGAGCGAGGCCGTGGAGACAGCGCTCGAGACGCGGGACGATTCGCTGGACGGCATGCTGACGGCGCGGCTGGCGCGTCAGCGGCAACACCAGCGCTACCGCCAGCGGGCGACGACGATGGGCATCGGGCCACGTTTTCAGCGCGCGGGTCGCGAGACGCTGGCGTTCTGCAGCAACGACTATCTCGGACTGGCGGGGGATCCGCGCCTGGCCGAGGCGCTGGCGGACGGGGCCCGGCGTTTCGGCACCGGCGGCGGCGCATCGCATCTGGTCTGCGGCCATGGCGAGGCCCACGAACGGCTGGAGCAACGCCTGGCCCAGTTGACCGGCTACCCGCGGGCACTGCTCTTCTCCAGCGGCTATCAGGCCAATCTTGGGGTGATCTCCACGCTGCTGGGGCGCGGGGACGTGGCGCTCCACGACCGCCTCAATCACGCCTCGCTGCTGGACGCGACGCGGCTGGCCGGTGCCCGGCTGGAGCGCTTCACGCACCGGGACGCCGGCGATTGCGGCCAGCGGCTGGCAACACTGGCCGCCCGACGGCGCACCCTGGTCGTCAGCGATGGCGTGTTCAGCATGGATGGCGATGTCGCCGACCTGGACCAGTTGGCAGCGCAGTGCGAACGCCAACGGGCGTGGTTGATGATCGACGATGCCCACGGCCTGGGCGTGCTGGGCGAGGAGGGCGGCGGTACGCGCCAGGCCCAGGGGATCGCGCCGGACCGGATCGCGGCCACCGTCGGCACGCTGGGCAAGGCGCTCGGCACCCAGGGCGCGTTCGTCGCCGGCAGCGAGACACTGATCGAGGCGCTGATCCAGTTCTCCCGCCCCTACATCTACACCACCAGTCTCTCGCCGGCACTGGCGTGGGCGACGCTGACCAGCCTCGACATCGTCCGCGACGAGCCGGAACGCCGTGCCCATCTCTCCTCGTTGGTCCGACGCTTCCGTCACGAGGCCGCCGGCCTGAGCGAATTCGATCTACACCTGATGTCGTCGGATACACCGATCCAGCCGCTGGTGGTCGGGCCGAGCTGGCGCCGGGCGCCGGGCGAACGCGGTGGCAACGAAGCCGCGGCGCTGGCGCTGGCGGCGGCGCTCCAGGAGGCCGGGCTCTGGTGCAGTGCGATCCGTCCCCCCACGGTGCCCGAGGGCACCTCGCGTCTGCGCTTCACGCTTTCGGCGGCCCACACCCATGACGATCTCGACCGGCTGTCGAGCGCGCTGTTCGACGCCGCCCGCCGGCTGTCCAGTAAAGGCCGGTCGGCATGAGCGCCCAGACCATCGTGCTCCTGCCCGGCTGGGCGCTGGGGTCCGCCCCGCTGGCGCCGTTGGCCGACGCCCTGCGTCGGCGGCTGCCCCCGGGTTATCGGGTCGAGTGCATCGACTATCCCGCCTTGACCAGTCACCGCCCCGAAAGCTGGGTAGCGTCGCTGGACCAGGCGTTGCCCCAGGACGCCTGGCTGGCGGGCTGGTCCCTCGGCGGGATGCTGGCCACCTCGCTGGCGCAGTGGCGCGGCCGTCGGGCGCGGGGGCTGATCGCGCTGGCCGCCAACGCCAGTTTCGTCACTCGCGCTGGCTGGCCGCAGGCGATGACCGGGGAAATGCTGGACGATTTCCAGCGCGGCCTGCGGGCATCGCCCACCCGGACCTTCAGGCGGTTCGCCCGGTTGAGCGCCCAGGGCGGCCGGGACACGCGTCGGCTGGGGCGGGAGCTGCTGGCGACGCTGGAGACGACACCGCTCGACCAGGCCCTGGCCGGGCTGGGAGTGTTGTCCGCCCTCGACCTGCGTGACGTCCCGGCCACGCTGAAGATCCCGCAACTGCATCTGTTCGGGGAAGACGACGCCCTGGTGCCGGCGCTCGCGCGCCACGCCATCGCCGCACGCCTGCCCGAGGGCGGCAGCACGGCGTCGATCGCGGAGGCGGGCCACGCCTTTCCGCTGGAACGCGCCGAGGAGACCGCGGCACTGATGGCAGCCTTCATCCTCGCCGCCGACGAGGCCGTCTGATGACCGCGATGACGCCCCCACGCCGCGCCGCTGCCGCCGGGGACAGCCGTCGCCAGCGAATCGCCGACGCTTTCTCCCGGGCCGCGGCCGGCTACGACGGCGCCGCCCAGTTGCAGCAGGCCGTCGCCGACGACCTGCTGACGCGGCTGCCGCAACCGGCCTCCCGGCGCGCGCTGGTCGATATCGGCTGCGGCACCGGCTATCTGGTATCGCGCCTGGCAGAGCGACACGACGGGCCCGCCATCGGGTTGGACATCGCCCCCGGCATGCTGGACCAGGCCCGGCGACGACACGCCGGCCGTTCGATCCACTGGGTGACCGGCTGCGCGGAGTCGCTGCCGCTGGCCGCCGGCAGTGTCGATCTGGTGGTGTCGAGCCTGGCGGTGCAGTGGTGCGATTCGCTCGAGGCGTTCCTGCGCGAAGCCGCCCGGGTGCTGGTGCCCGGCGGCTGGCTCGGCTTCACCACCCTGTGCGAGGGCACGCTGGTGGAGCTGCAACGGGCGTGGCAGCAGGTCGATGGCGCGATCCACGTCAACGAGTTCCTGCCGGAAGCCCGGCTGTTCGAGACGCTGCGGGCCCCCGGCTGGCGACCGGCCGAGGTGGTCATGGCCACGCGCCGGACCCACCACGCCACGCCGGCCGACACGCTGCGCGCGCTGAAGCGTATCGGCGCCAACACGATAACGGCGTCGGCGGCGGCCGGTGGGGGACTGTCCGGTCGTCGCCGCTTCGCCCGCCTGGCGCAAACGCTGGAGCGCTGGCGGGAGCCGGCCGGGATCCCCACCCGCTACTGCGTCGCCACCGTGCTGATGCAACGCCACACCCAGCAGGATTGAGCCATGAACGCCTATTTCGTCACCGGTACCGATACCGACGCCGGCAAGACCGTGATCACCACCGGATTG
Source organism: Salinicola sp. (assembly GCF_982684285.1). Classification (NCBI taxonomy): domain Bacteria; kingdom Pseudomonadati; phylum Pseudomonadota; class Gammaproteobacteria; order Oceanospirillales; family Halomonadaceae; genus Salinicola; species Salinicola sp. The sequence goes on from NZ_CEXLVS010000100.1 coordinate 13,780, forward strand.
ATGGCCGCCGCCAGACGCCGGGGGCTGACCGTCGCCGGCGGCAAGCCGGTCGCCTCAGGCTGCGAGCCAACCCCGCAGGGATGGCGCAACGCCGATGCGCAGGCCATTCAGGCCCAGTGCCACCCGGCGTTGCCGTACGAGGCGATCAACCCCTTCGCGTTCGAGCCCGCCATCGCTCCCCATATCGCCGCCCGCGAAGCCGGCGTCGCGCTCGACCTCCCGCGGCTGGCCGAGCCGATGCGAACGCTGCTGGAGCGCGGCGCCGATGTCACCCTGATCGAAGGGGCGGGCGGCTGGCGCGTTCCGCTCAACGCGCGCGAGTCGATCCCGGAACTGGCGATGGTGCTGGACCTTCCCGTGGTGCTGGTGGTGGGCGTGCGCCTCGGTGCGATCAACCAC
>NZ_CEXLVS010000101.1:0-14028 GCF_982684285.1 Salinicola sp.
GCGTCGGCGGACTTCTCGGCCAGCTTGCGCACCTCGTCGGCGACCACCGAGAAACCCAGCCCGTGCTCGCCGGCGCGGGCGGCCTCGATCGCGGCGTTGAACGCCAGCAGGTTGGTCTGGGAGGCGATCTCACCGATCACCTTGACGATGGCGTCGATATCCTCGGAAGACTTCTGGATCGCCGCCATCGCCTCGCGCGAATCGTTCAGCGACTGGGTGCCTCGGTTGGCCTCCTGCTGGGTCTCGCGGGCCAGCGAACGGGTCAGTTGGGTGTTCTCGGCGATCGAGGCGATGGAGGCGTTGAGCGCATGGATCGACTGGCTCATGGCTTCGGTCTGGGCCTGGATATGCTCCTCCAGCTCGACCTCGGCGGTGATGTCGGTGGCGAACTTGATCACCTTGTAGGGTTTGCCGTCGGCGTCGAAGATCGGGTTGTAGGTGGCCTGGATCCAGACCCGGCGGCCATGCTTGCCCAGACGCATGAAGCGGCCGTCGAACAGCTCGCCGCGGCTCAGCGCCAGCCAGAAGTCGCGGTACTCGCGGCTGACTATATGGTCGGGCTCGCAGAACATGCGGTGATGCTGACCCACGATCTCGTCGGCGTGGTAGCCCAGGGTATCGAGGAAGTTCTGGTTGGCGGCAAGGATATTGCCCTTGAGGTCGAACTCGATCACCGCCTGGGCGCGATCCATCGCCTTGACCTTGCCTTCGTACTCGGCGACTGCACGCTTCTGCAGGGTGATGTCCGAGGCCAGCTTGATCACCTTGTGCGGTTTGCCTCCGGCATCGAGCACCGGATTGTAGGTCGCCTGCAGCCAGATGTCCTCGCCCTGGCGGGTGACGCGCCTGAACTCGCCGCTGACGAACTCGCCGCGCCCCAGGCGCGTCCAGAACGCCTGATAGGCGCGGCTCTGGGCGTAGCTCTCGTCACAGAACAGGCGGTGGTGCTGGCCGACCACCTCGTCGCGGCGATAGCCCATGGCCTCGAGGAAACGCGCATTGGCATCGAGCACATGGCCGTCGAGATCGAACTCGATCACCGCCTGGGAGCGGTTGACTGCCTGCCATAGCGCCTCCAACGGCGGGGCGGTGAGGGCGTCGGAGCTGTCGGTGGGGGTATCGAGGGGCATGTTGGGCCTCCGCAGGGCGGGAAGTAAGCCACGAGCCTTCTGAATCGCATGGCCCATGGTGGGTACCGCACAACATCGGCTGGGTGGGGTCGAAGTTTAATTAAACTCGGCTATCGGTGGGATAGACCGTGCCTCAAAAGACGATGCCGCCCCGGAGGGCGGCATCGACGTCGGCAGCGGAGGCGAGATCGTAGGTTCAGCCGAGATAGGCGTTGAGCATCCACACGGTCTTCTCCTGCTCGCGAATATAGTCGCTGGCCAGGGAGGCGGTGCCTTCGTCGTCGGCATCGCTGGCCTGGGAGAGCAGCTCGCGCTGGAGCTCGATCAGGACCTGAAAACCCTTCACCAGACCCTGCACGCACTGCTTGCCGTCGGCGACCTGCTTGTCCTCCTGAATCTGCGACACCTTGGCATAGTCGCTATAGGCGTGCAGCGGCTGGTAGCCCAGGGTCAGGATGCGCTCGGCCACTTCGTCGACCTTGGTCAGCAGATCGGTGTAGATCTCCTCGAACTTGGCGTGGAGCTCGAAGAACTGCTCGCCCTTGACGTTCCAGTGGTAGCCGCGGGTGTTCATGTAGAACACCTGGTAGTTGGCAAGCAGCGTATTGAGCTTGTCCGCGAGCTGCTCGGCGCTGGAGGTGTGCAGGCCGATGGCATTGGTATCGATGTCGGACATGGTGTCTCTCCTGAAAGGTGATGGTGACAGTGTAACCGGGCGCTCCGCGGAGCCCCATCCAAGTCTCGATATGGCGTGGATAGCGTCGTCCTATCAGGACGTTAAGTGCGTTCCGTACCAAGGTATATCAGGGTCACATGACGACAATGCAAGCCTGGTGGGAGAGCGGCCGCCGGCGCGTCATCCCCTGGGGCCGGCCTGCCACAGCCTTGCCAGTGTCCGCGCGCGATCGCCCAGCAGTTCGCCGCAGCGCGCCAGCGCCTCGTCCAGCGTGATCGGGCCGTCGGCCAGCGCGAACGCCGCGGTGACGCCGTGCTCGAACGCGGCTTGCCACTGGTCGCCCAGCCGTCCGGCCAGCACGACGACGGGAACGCCGAAGCGTTCGGCACGACGGGCGATCCCGATCGGCGTCTTGCCCGACAGGCTCTGTCCATCGAGCTGTCCCTCACCGGTAATCACCCAGTCGGCGCCCGTCAGCAGGGTGTCGAACGCGACCTGATCCATCACCAGCTCGATGCCCGGGCGCAGCTCGGCGCCGAGAAAGGCGCGTGCCGCGAAGCCCATCCCGCCGGCGGCGCCAGCCCCCGGCAGTTCCCGGAAGTCCTCGCCCAGAATCCTGGCGGCATGATCGGCGAAATGCGACAGCGCCCGGTCCAGCCGGTCGACATCGGCCTCCGTCGCCCCCTTTTGCGGGCCGAACACGGCACTGGCGCCGCGGGGCCCGAGCAGCGGGTTGTCGACATCGACGGCGGTCTGAACCGCCAACGAGGCCAGCCGCGGATCGAGGCCATCGAGATCGAGTGTCGCCAGTTCGGCCAGCGCGGCACCGCCGGGAGGCAGGGAATTGCCTTCACCATCGAGCAGTCTCCCGCCGAGGGCAACCAGCATGCCGGCGCCGGCGTCGTTGGTGGCACTGCCGCCCAGGGTCAGTACCAGCGACTCCGCTCCGGCGTCCAGCGCTGCCACGATCAGCTCCCCGACCCCGAAGGTCGAGCTGTGGAGCGCAGTACGCTCGTCACGCTTGAGCTGCTGCAGGCCACTGGCCTCCGCCAGCTCGACGAATGCGGTGCGCGAAGCCTCGTGCCAGCCCCAGGTCGCCGTGGTCTCGCGCCCCAGCGCGTCCCGCACGCTTGCCGTCCTTCGCTCCGCGTTCGTCGCCGCCAGCAGGGCATCCAGCGTGCCTTCGCCGCCATCGCCCATCGGACACTGGTGCAGGGTGGCGTCGGGCAGTTCCCGTTCGATGCCGGCGGCGATGGCGGCGGCGGCATCGCGGGCGGAAAGTGCATCCTTGAAGCTATCGGGGGCGATGACGATGTTCATGGCATCCTCGGCTGGGAGTGAATCGGGTCGAGTCGTGGCTCTGCCCAGCATAACGTCGTTGCACGTCGGCAGCGACGGGCGGCGGTTCGTGGCCCAGGGCAATGCGACGGAGCGGGAGGTCGGTCGCGGCGGAAGCAGCATGGAACGGCGAGCTCGAAACTGGCATGCTGAACACCGTTCGCAATCTCCTGCGAGGATGCCGTGATGAACGATCTGCGATATCGGATAGGCCGCTGGGCCGCAATGTGCGTCGGACTCGGCGTATTGAGCGGTTGCCAGGCCATGTCGGCGCCGGAACCCACCTCGGCGATGGGCGGCAACGCCTTGCCCGCCGCCTGTCGCTGGCCGGCCGGCAGCGGCGATTCGCTGGCGCGTCTGCGGGCCACGCGGGACGCCCTGGAGAGCCAGGGCTACGCCATCCTGGATACCGACGCCTCGCTGGGGCTGGTCAGTGCCGAACGCAAGACCGCACAGCCCGGCCTGGGCGCCGTGAACAGCCCGTTCGGACGTAGCGGCTTCTGGGGCGGGTTCGGCCTGGGTGGCAGGAGCGGATATTCGCTGGGGGTGTTCCAGAACTTCGGCGGTGGCTACAACACCGATCCGGTGCAGATCGAGCGTGTCTCGGTGGTGACGCCGGACGCGACGACGCTGGTCGACCGCGATTCGGTGGTGGTCGATTACAACGGTTACCTGATCGACGCTCGCAGCTACAACCAGCCTTCGTTCTGCCAGCAGTTGCGTCAGGATATCGAATCTCGTCTGAACCAGCCCGCCACCGGAGTGACGCCATGAGATATCGCGAGACGACACCAGCCGTGACATGGCGATCCGGGACGACCAGGGTCGCCTGGCTGGGCCTGCTGGCCGGGATGCTGCTGCTGACGGCCTGTGCGGTGTCGCCTCAGCCACAGCCGCGGAGTATCGCCGTCCAGGCCACGACGGAAGAGACGCTCAAGGCGACACTCGCGATGCTGGCCGAGCGCGGGTTCGTGATTCGCCATGGCGACGGCGACCTGGGCCAGATCGATGCCGTGCTGGCCTCTCGCTCGGGCTACGAAATTCACGCCCAGGTCACCAGCGGCGGCGAACGTCCCCCGGGGCTCGTGATGCAGAATGGCGATACCTACCTTACCTTGAGCGGTCGACGCGGCGGCCAGCCCCTGGACGCGCTGGCGCTCGACCCCTTGTTCATCGACGTCCAGAACCGGCTGGGATTGCTGCCTTGAGAAGACTGTCTATGGGGAGACACTGTGCGTGGCTGGGGTTGGCGATGGGCTTGCTGCTGGGGGCGCCGCCGGCGGCGTTGGCTCATCCCCACGGCTGGGTGGACATGAGCGTCGAGGGAATCTTCGATGAGCAGGGCAGGCTGACCGCGCTTCGCCAGCGCTGGCGCATGGATCCGTTCTACAGCCAGGTGGTCATGGAGGAGCTGGCGACCGTCAAGGATGGTACCAGCATGGCCCAGCGCCTCGACGCGTTGGGCGTGGAGATCCGCAACAATCTCGCCACCCAGCACAACCTGACCAACATCACGCTCGACGGCCAGCCCGTCGCTCAGGGGGAGGTCACCGACACCGACACCGACTATCGCGACGACCGGCTGGTGTACGAGTTCGTGCTGCCGCTGTCGACACCGCAACGGCTGGCCGGCCATACCCTGAGCTATCGGATCTTCGATCCCACCTACTACATCGAGATGGTGCACGAGGCCAACGAGGACGGCTCCCAGCCGCTGCCCGATGCCCTGAAGCTCGACCACCCGCCGGCAGGCTGCACCACCCGGATCGTCAAGGCGACCCCGGACCCGCAGAAGGTGATGGAGGCGGCCATGCTGGACAAGGGCGAGAGCGGCGAGCCCAACCTCGGGCGCTTCTTTGCCGAGACAGGAGAGATCGCGTGCCCGGGCTGAGAACGACGCTGAGATTCCTGGTGCCGCTGGCGCTGCTGATCGGCCTGGGTGGGGTCGGTTATGCATTGGGGTGGTGGCCGCAGGGCGCGGTGCCGATCGTCTTCTGGCAGGGCTAGTTCTATCACGCCCTGGTCGAGGCCGTCAGTGCGCTGAAGCGTACCCCCGACGTGACGACCTGGGGCGTGCTGCTCGGGGTGAGCTTCGGCTACGGCGTCTTCCATGCCGCGGGGCCGGGCCACGGCAAGGTGGTGCTGAGTACCTACCTGGCCTCGCAGGGGGGCGCCTGGCGCCGCGCGCTGGGCCTCTCCGTGCTGGCGGCGCTGCTGCAGGGCGTGATGGCGATCGCCATCATCGGTGTCCTGGTGTTCGGTCTGGGATGGTTGACCCGGCAGGCGATGGGCAGCATCGATCAGGCGGAGCTGGCGAGCTTCGCGATCGTTACCCTGGTCGGGCTGTGGCTCTGTATCCGGTCGCTGCGGCGCCTGTGGCGATCGCGCCATACCGCCAGCAACGCTGCCGCGACCACCGTGACCCCGGCTTTCACGCCCGTCACGACCAGCCCGGTGTCGCCTCATTCGTCGCTGGGTCCGATGGTGCCATCGCAGCGACATACCCACGACGCCCACTGCGGTTGCGGTCACGATCACCATATCGATCCCCGGCAGGCGGGGGACTGGCGCGTGGCGCTGCTGACGGTACTGTCGATCGGCATCCGCCCCTGCAGCGGTGCGGTGCTGCTGCTGGGCGCGGCCTCACTGCTGGATCAGTTCGGCAAGGGCGTGGTCGCGGTCCTGGCGATGTCGCTGGGAACGGCGCTGACCGTCTCCTCGCTGGCCCTGCTCAGCGTGCTGGCGCGCGACTGGGTCAAGCGCCACCTCAAGCCCGCCAGGGGCGGCGGCCAGTGGCAGTCGTGGGTCGGCCTGGCAGGCGGGGCGCTGATACTGGTGCTGGGCCTGTCGCTGACGCTGGCCCAGTGGCAGCGAGGGCCGGCCGCCGGCCCGCCGATGCTTGGCGCGCCCACCGCGCAGCAGTCCGACCCTGCGCCGGGCCCGTTCGGCGCGGGACGCGGCTGATCCGCGCCTTGACGATGTGAACGCCTCCGCTCGATGTCAGGGCGACGACGTCGCCGCGCTCGCCAGTCGCGCGATCTCCGCACGGCGCTGCTCGAGGGCGTCGGCCGGATAGGCTTCGGCGCTGCCTTGGCCCCAGACCGGGCCGGGCCAGGCGGCATCGCCGGCGAAGCGCACGATGACGTGGAGGTGGAACTGCGGCACCACGTTGCCGAGCGTGGCGATGTTCAATTTGTCGCCTTCGTAGAATGCCATCATCGCCTGCCCCAGCCGCGTGGCTTCCTGCCACAGGCGCGCCTGCTCGTCATCCGGCAGGTCGTAGATCTCGACGACATCCGCGCGCTGCGGGATCAGGACGACCCAGGGGTAGCGGGCATCGCCGCTCAGGCGAACCTGACACAGAGGCAGGTCGACGACGTGAAAGCTGTCCTGTTGCAGGCGAGAATCGAGCGTGAAGTTGGGCATGACGCCTCCGGCGGTGAAGGGGAGAAGCGGATTGCAAGGCGTCACTCTACGTCGAGGCCGCGGGAGCGTCGAGTTGCGCCGCGAACGGGGGCGACGGTGGTAAGCTCTCGTTTTTGCCGCTTCGCTCATGGGTGGTCGGGCACGGCGGCGGCCCCGGAACGAGGAACATCGCGATGAAAACTGGATTGGGATGGCTGGCCGTCGGCTGCCTGGTATTGACGCTGAGCGCCTGCAATACGATGCACGGTCTGGGCAAGGACATCGAGCGCGGCGGCGAGAAGATCCAGAACGCCTCGCAATAGCGGTTTGGACGTTAAATCCGCGAGTTAGGCAAGATATCGTACGCGGCGCGCGTCTCTCTGCTATTTTGATGGCTGGCCGGCTAACAAACGGCCCGGATGGGCCACGCGTTCATCCGCCCAAAACGTTAAGGAGGACGACATCATGAAACGCCTAATTGCTTTCTCTCTGTTCGCACTGTTCAGCGCCGGTATCCTGGCAGGCTGCAACACGGTCGACGGCGCCGGCAAGGACGTCGAAGCCGGTGGCGAAGCCGTCCAGGACGCAGCCAGCTGATAGCCGAATGCCCGATCCTCGAGGATCGGGCATTTGTTTCTCCATCCCTCGCCCTTGAAGATTGCCCGCTTCATCTCTCCGCCGCGTGATATCGTCCTCTTGCTGCCCGGCACATTACTGCTCCCCGGCAAACGTCGATAGACCGGAGTCCACCATGACATCTCCTCTCGGCACCGAATCCAGCCCGTCTGGTCACGCAAGCGACCGCGAATCGCTGGCCAGCTACGACGATGCCAGCCCGCTCTCCCTCGATACGCTGCCTGGGCCGCAGGAGTCCCCCGTTTCCATCGTTTTCAACGACACCGCCTACGCCACCGTGCTGGCGACGCCGGATCAGCTCGAGGCGCTGGCGGTCGGTTTCGCGTTCAGCGAGGGGGTGATCGACCGATACGCCGATGTCGGAGCGATCGCGGTGGAGACCAGCCGGCACGGCTTTCGGGTGCGGCTGCAAGTGGCCGAGCGGATTGCCCGACGCGCCGGCAGCCAGGCGAGGGCGACCCTGTCGACCAGCGGCTGCGGCGCCTGTGGGGTGCAGGAGGAGTCGCAACTGCTGTTCGGCCTGACCCGGCTTCCTGTGGCGGCCTTGCCGCCCGTCGAGAGTCTCGGTTCGGGATTGGAGGCGCTGCGAACCGAGTCCTCGCCCGGCGTGCATCTGGCCCTGGGGCTTTCCGAGCCTGGCCGGATCGTCACCGTCGGCCGCGATATCGGGCGCCACAACGCGCTGGACAAGGTGATCGGCGAAAGCCTGATGGCCGGCCTCATGCCGGCGCTGGTGATGACCTCCAGTCGCTGCAGCCTCGAGCTCGTGCAGAAGAGCGTCCGGGCCAGGATTCCGGCGCTGGCGACGCTCTCCTATCCCTCGCGGCTTGCGGTGGAAGTCGCGCGAACCTGCAATCTGACCCTGATCAACTGCCATCGGGGCAGGCGGCTCGAACTGCTGAGCCGCGGCGACGGCTGAATCGGGCCCTCGACCTTATCTCCCTCTCAAGCCCGGCGCGTATTGGCCGATACGTTATCCCGTCCCGCGCGCCTGCCTGCTCCCGCAAGTTGTCGACAGCCGAAACGTTAGCGGCGTAATATACTTTTGTATTACGACCAACGTCTGAAACGAGCTCGTCGCGTCTCGAGTGCATCAGGCGCTTTGCGCCGACACCGAATCCAGCATCTCATGCCGGCCCCATGCCGATCGTATCGCTGCGCGCCGGCGGGCGGGCGTCCGCGATTTCCGGTCGTCACCGAACGTGTAAGGAAAAGCATGTCCCAGTTTCAACGAGAGCCCCGTCGCGAGTCCCCCGCCGAGGATGCCCCGAGCGCCGTGGCGGCCAAGGCACCCAGGATATTCGACTACCACAATCCGGCCGGCGGCTGGGGCGCGCTGAAGTCGGTGGGCAGGCACCTGCTGCACAGCCGCTCGCCGGCCCTCAATGCACGTTCGCTGTTCAAGCTCAACCAGCCCGACGGTTTCGACTGCCCCGGCTGCGCCTGGGGCGATCCCGAGCATGGCTCGTCGTTCGAGTTCTGCGAGAACGGTGTCAAGGCGGTGACCTGGGAAGCGACCGCCAAGCGCGTCACCCGGCAGTTTTTCGCCAGGTACAGCGTCAGCGAACTGAAGGGCTGGGACGACTATCGGCTCGAGGACCAGGGGCGCCTGGTCGAGCCGATGCGCTACAACGCCGAGACCGATCACTACGAGCCGGTGGCGTGGGACGAGGCGCTCGATCTGATCGCCGCCGAGCTCAAGGCGCTGCCGACCCCGGACGACGGCATCTTCTACACCTCCGGCAAGGCGTGCAACGAATCCGCCTACGTGTTCCAGCTGCTGGCGCGTCTGTCGGGTACCAATAACCTGCCGGACTGCTCCAACATGTGCCACGAAGCCAGCGGCGTGGCGCTCAACGCCGCGCTGGGCACCGGCAAGGGCAGCGTGCGGCTGGAAGATTTCGAGAAGGCGGAGGCGATCTTCGTCTTCGGACAGAACCCGGGCACCAACCATCCGCGCATGCTCGGCGTGCTGCGGGAGGCGGCGGAGCGTGGGGCGACCATCGTCACCTTCAACACCCTGAAGGAGCGCGGGCTCGAGAAATTCGCCGATCCGCAGAAGCCGCTGGAGATGCTGCACAACGGCAGCCACCGCATCAGCAGCCACTACTTCCGGCCCAAGCTGGGCGGCGACATGGCGGTGGTGCGGGGCATGGCCAAGGCGCTGTTCGCCCGCGACGCCGCCGGGGAAGCCGTGCTCGACCACCAGTTCATGGCCCAGCACACCGCGCACCTGGAAGCCTATCGCGCTCGCGTCGAGGCGACCGAGTGGACGACGCTGGAAGCCCAGTCCGGTTTGACCCGGGAGGAGATGGAGCAGGCCGCCGAGCTCTATGCGCGCTCCAACGCCACCATCGCCTGCTGGGCGATGGGGATCACCCAGCACGTCCACTCGGTGCCGACGGTGCGCGAGATCGTCAACCTGCTGATGCTGCGCGGCAACCTGGGCAAGCCCGGCGCCGGCACCTCGCCGGTTCGTGGCCACTCCAACGTTCAGGGCGACCGCACCATGGGCATCTACGAGAAGCCCTCGGATGCGCTGCTGGATGCGCTCGAAGCGCAGTACGCGCGGCCGATGCCACGCGAACACGGGGTCGATTCCGTCGCCGCGGTCGAGGCGATGCGCGACCAGCCGGGCAAGGTCTTCCTCGGTCTGGGGGGCAACTTCACCCGCGCGATCTCCGATAGCGTCGTCACCGAACAGGCGATGGCCAACTGCCGATTGACGGCGTTCATCAGCACCAAGCTCAACCGCAGCCACCTGGTGACCGGCGAGAAGGCGCTGATCCTGCCATGCATTGGCCGCAGCGAGATCGACCGCAACGCGGCCGGGAAGTCCCAGCTGATCACGGTGGAGGACTCGATGAGCATGGTCCACGGCTCCGCCGGCATCAACAAGCCGGCGGACAGCGCGCTGCGTTCCGAGATCGCCATCCTGACCGGCATCGCCGAGCGGCTGTTCGCCAGCGATGGGATCGGCGATCAAGATCGCGGCAGCGAGGCGGTCGACTGGGCCGCGATGCGCGAGGATTACGACGTCATTCGCGAGCATATCGCCGCGGTGATTCCTGGGTTCCACGACTTCAACGCCCGCGTTCGGGTGCCGCGCGGCTTCTGGCTCGCCAATCCGGTTGTCCGGCTTGAATTCGGCACCGCGACCGGCAAGGCCGAGTTTTCCGACGATCCGCTGCCGAGCGAGGTGATGCACCAGCAGCTGGCCTCGCGCGAAGGCTGGCTGACGCTGCAGACGATGCGCTCCCACGACCAGTACAACACCACCGTCTACGGCTACGACGACCGCTATCGCGGCATCGAGGGTGGCCGACAGGTGATCTTCCTCAACCGTGACGACATCGCGCGCCTCGGCTTCGAGGCGGGGCAGTGGGTCGATCTGGTGGGCGAGTCCGGCGATGGTGTCGTCCGCCGTGTCGACGGTTTCAAGATCGTCGCCTACGACACCCCGCAGGGCTGTGCCGCCGCCTACTATCCGGAGACCAACCCGCTGATTCCGCTCGCCCACAAGGGCGACTTCAGCCACACCCCGGCCTCCAAGTCGATCGCCGTCAGGCTCGAGGCGAGCGCGCGGCTTGCCTGATCCGCTCGACCCGGAGACCCTGCAGCGCCGGCTGGTGGCGCTGCAGGCGGAACATCCCGAACTCGACCCGCTGGCGGTGCTGGTGCTGCTGGCGGTTCGCCAGTCCGACGCGGCGAGGGAAAGCGGCGTCTCCACGGCGCTGATGTCCCGTCGCCTGGGAATCGAACACGCTCTGATTCGTCGCGCGGCGGCCGAGCTCGAAGCTGGCGGCTGGGTCACGGCCACGCCGGCCGGTGGCGCCAGTCCTGCCCTGCGGTTGATTTTGCCCGCCACTTGCTGACTCAATGCCGGTATCGACGACTGTCACGATAACCGCCAAGAGGGAGCGAGATGCCAGACGATCAACTGAAGGGAAGGGACGCCATCGTCACCGGCGGCGGGGTGGGGATCGGTTTCGCCATCGCCCAGGCGCTGGCTGCTGCCGGGGCACGAGTAGTGATTACCTATCGCTCCCACGAACCCGATGCCGAGGTGCTGGCAGCGCTGACCGCGAGCGGCGGCGACACGGCGCTGGCCCGGTCGCTGGACGTGACCGATGAGTCGGCCGTCGAGGGCTTCGCGAGCTGGCTGCAAGCCGAGATCGGCGCGATCGATATCCTGATCAACAACGCCGGCGGTCTGGTCCAGCGTTCGACGATCGAAGAGATGCCGTTGTCGCTGTGGCGTCAGGTGCAGGCGCTCAACGTGGATTCGGTCTTCCTGGTCACCCACCACCTGCTACCGCTGTTTCGCGATGGTGGACGCATCGTGACCGTCTCCTCGCTGGCCGGACGCAACGGCGGCCATCCCGGTGCGACGGCCTACGCCACCGCCAAGGCGGCGCTGTTCGGCTTCACCCGGGGGCTGGCCAAGGAAGTGGCCGGTCGCGGCATCACCGTCAATGCGCTGGCGCCGGGCTTCATCGAGGCGACGCCGTTTCACGCGACCTTCACCACCGACGAATCCAAGCGCGCCACCATCGAGACGATTCCCGCCGGGCGGGCCGGACTGCCCGAGGACGTCGCTTCGGCGGCGCTGTGGCTGGCCAGCGACGGTGCCGCATTCGTCTCCGGCACCATCGTCGACATCAACGGCGCACAGTACTTTGGTTGACGGTACTTTGGTTGACGGCACTTTGGCTGACGTTACTCTGGCTAGCCGAGCTCGCTGAGAAAATCGTCGAGGCAGGCGGCCAGCGCGTCGGGCCGTTCGAGCATCGGCGTATGGCCGGCATCGAGCGTCTCGAGCCTCGCATCGGCGATACCTGAAGCCAGTGCCCTGGCGTGTCGAAGAGAGCGTGCCGGATCCTGTTGGCCATGGACGATGAGCGTCGGACAGCGGATCTCGCCTAACCGCGGGGTGAGATCGAGGCCGCGCAGGCTGGTCATGGCGCGATGGGCGCGCTCGGGGCCGGTGGCGAGGGTGTAGCGACGCAGTGCATCGCCGTGGCGATCCAGCGCTTCCCGTCCGACGCAGCGCAACAGGAAGGCGTCGATGAAGGCCTCTCCCCACTGCGCCAGCAGGCGCTGCGGCAGATCGGGATCGCCGTGATCGACGGCGCTGGCCCCGGTATCGACCAGCACCAGCCCGTCGAGGCGGGCGCCCAGCGCCGCCGCGACCTGCAACGCAACGACCCCGCCGGCTGAGTGGCCTACCAGAACCCGATGACCCGGACCCCGATGGCCCAGCTCCCGCGCCGGCCAGCGGGTGACGATCTCGTCGGCGGCGATCTCCAGGTCGCCTGCGCCCGGCCCGGCCAGCCAGTCGAGCGGCTGCCACGCCCAGTCCGCCGCGAGCGCTACCGGGGCGAAGATCGTCGGCGGCAGCAGGGTGCCGGGCAGTGCCATCAATCGACCTGGCACGCCGGCGACGCGATCAGCCACCGATGGCGCCGATCAGCCAGGCGAAGGCAAGCAGGATGATGCCGATGCCCCAGGCCCACAGGAAGGTGAACTTGAGATGCTCGCGCAGCTCGACGCCGGCCAGGCCGATGGCCAGATAGACGCTGGGCACCACCGGGCTGATGCTGAAGCCGGTGTTTTCGCCGATCAGCATCGCTCGGGCAACCGCATCCACGGGGACGCCGGCGGCGGTGGCGATGTCGCGCACGATCGGCATCAGCGCGAAATAGTAGGCGTCCGGCGAGAACAGCATGCCCAGCGGCACGCCGAAGAAGCCCACGATCAGGTGCAGTACGCTCGCCGAACCCGCGGGCAGCAGCTCGATCAGCGCACCGGCCATGCCTTCCGACATGCCCGCCCCGGCCAGGATGCCGAGCAGGATGCCGGCCGCCAGCATCACCAGCGCCATCTGCAGTGCATCGTTGGCATGCCGGGCCAGCTCCTTGCCCTGGGCTTCCGGACGCGGGTAGTTGAGCAGCAGGGCGATGCCGAGACCGACCATGAAGCTGGCATAGAGCGGGAAGGCGCCGGTGAACAGGATCAGCAGAATGATCAGCGTCAGCGCCACGTTGGCCCAGTAGCGCCAGTCGCTGATCGGCAGCGCCGTTTCCCGCGGCGGCAACAGGTAGGCGCTCATGTCGCCGCCATTGCCAGCCTGACCGTGGCCGTTGGCTCGATTGTGGCGCTGCGCCTTGATGCCGAAGTAGCTCGCCAGCCCCAGCAGCAGCACGATCCCCAGCGCCTGTACCGGTATCAGCGGCAGCCACAGTTCGGAGGCGTCCACGCCGGCGGTGGCCGCGGCGCGGGCCGTCGGGCCGCCCCACGGCACCATGTTGATCACGCCGGCACTCAGCCCGACCAGGCAGAGCAGGATCAGCGGGCTCATGTTGAGGCGCTGGTAGAGCGGCAGGAAGGCCGGGATCGTGAGCAGGAAGGTGGCCGCGCCGACGCCGTCGAGATGGGCGATGGCGGCCACCAGCACGGTGACGATGGCGACTCGGAGCGGCTCGCCCCGGGTGCGCTCGATCAGGAAGTTGACCAGCGGGTCGAACATGCCGCGCTCGCGCATGATCCCGAAGTAGAGAATGGCGAAGATGAACAGCGTCGCGGTCGGGGCGACGGCGGTGAGGCCATCCTTGATGAAGCCGCCGGTCTCGGCGGGAGTGAACCCCGCCAGCAGGCTGGCGGCGACCGGGACCAGGGCGAACGCCACCACCGGGGGTCAGTCGTTTGAGCAGTATCAGTGCGATGATGCCCAGCATCATCACGAATCCGAGCGTTGGTATCATGATGGCTCCGTGAGTTGGCGTAGATTGGGGCGCTTGGGCGCCTCTTGGATGGAAACGGTGCGCATGGCACCGCCGTTCA
>NZ_CEXLVS010000102.1:0-13973 GCF_982684285.1 Salinicola sp.
CTCCTCGGGGGTATAGCCGGTGATCTGGGTAAAGGCGGGATTGACGGTCACGATTCGGTTGGCGGTGTCGGTGATCATCACGCCGTCCGGCGACAGCTCGAGGGCCTGCTCACTGAGGCGGCGACGCTGATGCTCCAGCCGGGTCTGGCGCCAGACATCGACGACCCCCACCATGACCAGGGCCAGCGCCACCAGCCGCAGCGTCAGCAACGGCAATACGCTAGCGGCAGCCAGTGCCGCTAGGCCCAACCAGGTCAGCGGTCGATTCAGCGTGAAGGAAGGCCACATAAGATGTCGTTTATCGTCGTTATGGTTTGCCTGGCGGCTGTCGGATGGATTCCGTTCCCGTCCCGCATCATGCCCCGGCGACGTTCGCCAGGGCAAGCGTCGCACCGCCCATTGCGCCGTGGTTCGCTCGCGACTAGGCTTTGGCCGGCGTGCATTCGGCGTCCGCAGCCATTAGACTGGCCGCGCCTCGGAACGACGAGGCAAACTCTTCTTCGATTCTCGGAACGATCCAGTGACCAGACAGCACTCTTTCAGCCAAGACGATCTGCTGAAATGCAGCCGGGGGGAACTGTTCGGCCCCGGTAACGCCCAACTGCCAGCACCCAACATGCTGATGCTCGATCGCATCACGCAGATCAACGAGGATGGCGGCAAGTACCACAAGGGCGAGATCATCGCCGAGCTGGATATCCATCCCGACCTGTGGTTCTTCCAGTGCCATTTCCCCGGCGATCCGGTGATGCCCGGCTGCCTCGGCCTGGACGCCATGTGGCAGCTGGTGGGTTTTCATCTCGGCTGGCTGGGGAATCCCGGTCGCGGCCGGGCGTTGGGCTGCGGCGAGGTCAAGTTCTCCGGACAGATCCTGCCGAGCGCTGGCCAGGTTTCGTATCATATCGAGATCAAGCGCGTGATCACGCGCCGCCTGGTGCTGGGCATCGCCGACGGCACGCTGTCGGTCGACGGTCAGGATATCTATCAGGCCAAGGACTTGCGCGTTGGTCTGTTCACTAACACTGAGAAATTCTGAGCGGGAGGCTTCCATGAAACGAGTGGTAGTCACCGGCCTGGGTATCGTTTCCTGTCTGGGCAACGACGCCCAACAGGTGCTCGACTCTCTGCGCCAGGGGCGTTCCGGCATTCGCTTCAAGCCGGAATATGCCGAACTCGGCTTTCGTAGCCAGGTCGCCGGTATCGTCGACATCGACATCGAGTCTCTCGTCGATCGCAAGCAGCTGCGCTTCATGGGGGATGCGGCGGCCTACGCCTATATCGCCATGCAGCAGGCGATCGACGACGCCGGGCTCGAAGCCGGAGACATCTCCAATCCTCGCACCGGCCTGATCGCCGGCTCCGGGGGCGCCTCCAGCGCCAACCAGGTCGAGGCGGCGGACATCATGCGCCAGAAGGGCCTGCGGCGCGTCGGCCCCTATCGGGTCACCCGGACCATGGGCAGCACCGTCTCGGCGTGCCTGGCGACGCCGTTCCAGATCAAGGGGGTCAACTACTCGATCTCCTCGGCCTGCGCCACGTCGGCCCACTGTATCGGCAGCGCCGTCGAGCAGATCCAGCTCGGCAAGCAGGATGTGGTCTTCGCCGGCGGCGGCGAGGAGGAGCACTGGACGCTGTCGTGCCTGTTCGACGCCATGGGCGCGCTGAGCACCGGCTACAACGATACGCCGGAAAAAGCCTCGCGCCCCTACGACACCGATCGCGACGGTTTCATCATCGCCGGCGGTGGCGGCATGCTGGTGATCGAGGAACTCGAACACGCCAAGGCCCGCGGCGCCAGGATCTATGCCGAGATCACCGGCTACGGCGCCACCTCCGACGGTCACGACATGGTCGCCCCCTCCGGCGAAGGCGCAGCGCGCTGCATGCGTCAGGCGCTGGCCGGGCTGGAAGGCAAGGTCGACTACGTCAACACCCACGGCACCTCGACGCCGGTGGGCGATGTCGCCGAACTCAAGGCGATCCGCGAGGTCTTCGGCGACAGTACGCCGGCGATGAGCTCGACCAAGTCGCTGACCGGCCATTCGCTGGGCGCCACCGGGGTCCAGGAGGCGATCTACTCGCTGCTGATGATGGAGAACCGCTTCATCTGCGCGTCGGCCAATATCGACACGCTCGACGAGCAGGCCTGCGGTTTCGATATCGTTCGCCAGCGTCGCGACGACGTCGACGTCAGGCGGGTGCTCTCCAACAGCTTCGGCTTCGGCGGCACCAACGCCTGCCTGGTTCTGGATCGCTTCGAGAGCTGACCGCCGGTACGCCAGCCGTCAACGTGAAAGGCGCCCCGCGGGGCGCCTTTCTCATGGCCGGATTCATCCCTTCCCACGTCTCAGGAAGGCAGCTCCGCGGGTGCGGCCTTGTCCGGCGACGCGGGGCGCGGCACTTCGGAAATCTCGTTCAAGGTACCCTCGATCCACGCCTCCATCTCGGCCCTCACCTCTTCGGGTTTGCGACCCACCGTCTCGATCGGTTCCCCCACCACGACATTGAGCACCCCCGGCTGCTTGACCCAGTGTCGTCCCCAACGCTCACCGGCATTGTGCGCCACCGGCAGCACCGGCACGCCGGTGCGGCAGGCGATGACCGCGCCGCTCTTGTTGAAACGGCGCCGCTGCCCTGGCGGCACGCGGGTTCCTTCGGGGAAGATCAGCACCGACAACCCCTCTTCCAGACGCTGCTTGCCGTGGGAGAGCACCTGGCGCATGGCGGCCGATGGCTTCGACCGGTCCAGCGGGATCGGTCGCAGCAGCCGCACCCCCCAGCCGAACAGCGGGATGTTGAGCAGCTCTTTCTTGAGCACGGTGCAGATCGGTGTCTTGAGCAGCTGCAGGTAGACGGTTTCCCACTCGCTCTGGTGGTTGGCCAGCACCACGCAGGGCCCCTCCGGTACCCGTTCACGCCCCGTCACCCGATAGCGGATGCCACAGGTGATGGAGAGCCAGCCGACGATGAAACGGTTGTGCCAGTTGAACAGCCGAAAGCGCCAGCGTATCGGCAAGGCAAAGCCCACCGGCAACATCAGCAATCCCGAGACCAGGATCGCCAGGAAGTAACCGATATAGAAGATGATGCTGCGAAAGACTTTCATGTACCGGCCGCTTCCTCTCTGCTGCGACGTTGGTCGCCATTGTCGACCTCATCTTGATCGGGATAGCGCTCCTGACACCACGCGTCCAGCATCAGCCCGAGCTCCAGGCGCCAGGACTTCTGATGAATACCGAAGACATCGAGCAGCCGGCGACAGTTGAGCACGCGTCGCAGCGGCGTGTCGTGGTGCTGGTCGAGCCCTTCCAGCCCTCCCAGCGTCGGCGACTCTCCCACGCCCGCCAGCCGGGTCTCCAGCTGTGTCCGCACCACGGAACAGAAGGTGAAGACGCTGACCGGCTCGGTGCCGCAGAGGTGGTAGGTGCCCCAGCCGCTGGCACCGCTCTCGAGCTGCAGCAACACGCCCGTCAGGGCACGTGCCACGGCCATGACGGAGGTCGGGCACACCACCAGGTCCCTGGCCGCCCTGACCGATTCGCCACGCATCAGCGAGTCGATCAGCTCGCTCAACCAGGCATCGTCGCCCTCGCGTCCGAACAGCGGACCCAGGCGCCATATCAGGTGCCGGGGGTGGCGGCGCACGAGTTCGCCGACGGCGACCAGTCGGCGCATCGCCTCGTCCCGCGGCCGCGGCAGGACATCCTCGTCGATGGGAGCGTCCGCTCCATCCTCGTACAGCGCGTCGGAGACGCACCAGACCAGCGGGATCTGCCGTGCCCGGCACGACTCGAGCAACGCCTCCACCCGGTCGGCGTGGGCGTAGACCACCGCCGGCTCGCAGCGCCCCGGATCCGCCAGCGGGGGCACGATCACGGTATCGGGCTCGACCATGGCCAACGCCTCGGCATCCGCCACGTCCGGCAACGAGACATATTCGATATCGCCACGTTGCCCGGAGATGGCGTGCAACGCCCGGCTCAGGCAGTGCTCCGCCTGCAACACCAAACACTTCACGATGGCACCTCGGAACGCCTCATCGCTCTGGAATCCTTACGTTTCTGAGAACTACACTTCCCTGGCCGATCCCGGCACTATGAGAGAAGACGCCCTGTCCGCTCGAGGCTCGATGACGGGAAAGTGCCGGTCGTGCGGACATCGATCGTGGCGGTCATCGATCTTGGCGGTCATCGATCTTGGCGGTCATCGATAGTGTCAGACATCGGCCCCCGCAGGAACCGCTCGCCACTTCGCCCACCCATGGAGAGAGTCAACATGAACAAGGATGTCGCCGTAGCCTGGGAGATTGGCGCCGAACTCGGCGAAGGCCCCATCTGGTCCGACACCCTCCACGCCCTGGTGTTCGTCGATATTCGACGGGCCAGGCTACACGTCTATCACCCCGAAGACGGCGAGCGTCGAAGCTGGGATCTCGAAGAAGCGTGCTGCTGGCTGCTGCCTCGAGAAGGGGGCGGTTTCGTTGCCGGCCTGCGCTCCGGGGTCGTGGAGCTCGAACTCGACGAGCAGGGCCCCCGCATCGGCAAGCGCCTGACGCCGATCGAGTGGCTACCGGCGGGCGACCGCCTCAACGACGCCGGAAGCGATACGCGCGGCCGGCTCTGGTTCGGTTCCATGGACGACGCCGAGAACGAGGCGCGAGGCCATCTGTTTCGCCTCGACAGCCGTGGCGTCATCCGGATGGACAGTGAATATCACGTCACCAACGGCCCCGCCATCAGCCCGCACGGCGACACACTCTACCATAACGACAGCGCGCGCCAGACCGTGTTTGCCTTCGATCTCGACGATGACGGCGAACTGTCGAATCGTCGCGAGCACATACGGCTAGCCCCCGGCACCGGCTACCCGGACGGCATGACCTGCGATCGCGAGGGCGGGCTTTGGATCGCGCTGTGGGACGGCGGCCGTATCGCCCGATTCCACGCCGATGGCTCGCTGGACCGGGAGATCGCCCTGCCCGTCTCCCGCCCCACCTCCTGCATCTTCGGCGGCGACGCACTGGACCGGCTGTTCGTCACCTCGGCGGCCACCGGCTGCCATGACGAGCCGCTGGCCGGTGCGCTGTTCGAGATCGCCGTCGAGACCGGTGGCATCGCCACCACGGCGGTGATCATGCCCAACGACTCGACGCTGTAGCACGCCGGGGTCACCTGGCCACGGGCGCCGCCAGCACGCGGCGGTAGAAACCGAGGCAGACGACGACGAACACCGCCAGCCCCAGCCACTGGGCGATAGCGGCGAAATCGTCCCCGACCAGCGCCAACGGCGCCGGCGCCCCGCTCAGGCCGATGATGCCAGCCAGCAGCACGCCGACCAGGCTCTCGCCGACGATCAGCCCGGAGGCGAGCAGCACGCCACGGCGGCGCGGCCGCTCAGAAGCGCGTTCGACGTCATCGCCCCGCGCCCTGGCGCGGGCGCGGAGCCGGCGATCGATCAGCCAGCCCAGCACGGCGCCGATCACCAGCGGCATATTGATGCTCGGGGGCAGATAGATGCCGATACCCACTGCCAGCACCGGCAAGCGTGCCTCACCCCCGCGCTTGCGCAGCAGCTCGTCGATGCCGATCAGCACGGCGCCGATCGCCAGGCCGATGACGATCATCGTCCATTCGAGATCGTGGGAGAACACGCCGCGCACGATGGCGGTCATCAGCGAGGCCTGGGGCGCTCCCAGCGCCTGGCCGGGATCCATCCCCTCCCGGGGCATCGCCCCGGCGAAGCCATAGGCGTTGTAGAGCAGCGAAAGCACCGGCGGAATGACCAGCGCCCCGACCACGCAACCGATGATCAGCGCCACCTGCTGGCGCCACGGCGTGGCGCCGACCAGATAGCCGGTCTTGAGATCCTGGAGGTTGTCGTTGGAGATCGCCGCCACGGCGAGAATGACAGAGGTCACGAACAGTGCCAGCGCCGTCGGCAGCATGCGCGCCACCGCCGGATCCAGCGAATCGAACGCATCGCTGATGGCGGTGAAACCCAGCAGCAGCAGCGACACCAGAATGACCGCCACGATGCCGATGCCCGAAATCGGGCTGCTGGAGGAACCGACCAGCCCGGCCATGTAGCCGCAGGCGGCGGCGATCAGGAAGCCGAACACGCCGGCGAACAGCACGCTGCCCAGGGTCAGCGTCCAGAATGCGGCGCCGGCCAGCTGCGGTGCCGCGCCGTGAAGGAAGATCGCGAAAACCACGGTCAGCAGCACCAGCAGCGCCCCGGTCAACGTCAGGATGATGCCCGCCGGCAGGTCGCGCTCGGTCCGCACCTGATCGCGGAACGCGCCCTGGTCCCCGCGCATCGCGCCCAGTGACGTGCGAATGCCGACCAGCATCGGCTTGAACAGTGTCGCCAGCGTCCAGATCGCCGCGATCCCGATGGTGCCGGCGCCGATGAAGCGGACCTTGTCGGACCACAGCGCCATGCCGGCATCGGCCAGCGACTGCCCCGCCTCCGGCGGGGTGATGCTGGTCAACCAGGGGACCGCGATGCCCCAGGCGATCAGCGTCCCGATCAGTATCGCCATCCCGCCCACGATGCCGACCAGATAGCCGGCGCCGACCAGCGCCAGCGAGAACCCGGTCGAGAGCTGGAAAGCCGCGCGCCCGGCCGAGAACCACACGCTGACGCTGTCCGCCAGCACCCGCAGGCCGCCGCTGGCGATGGAGAAGCCGGCCGCGACGACACCGCCCAGCAGGATCTCCTTGGCACCAGGCTCGCCCACGGCTGCGCCGGCACCCTCGTCGCCAGGCTGGCCTTCGTTGGCGCCGCGGGCCGCATCCGGCGTCGTCGAATCGCGGCTGCCGACCTCGAGAATCTCCGCCGCCGCGATCCCTTCCGGATAGGGGAGATCGCTCTGTACCACCATCACCCGGCGCAGCGGGATCGTGTAGAGCACGCCGAGAATGCCGCCGATGGCGCAGATCGCCGTGGTCTGCCAGAACGGGAAGCCCTGCCAGTAGCCGATCAGCAGCAGCCCCGGCAGCACGAAGATGATCGCGGAGAGCGTTCCCGCCGCAGAGGCCTGGGTCTGGACCATGTTGTTTTCGAGCTTGTTGGCCCCCGCCACGCGCCGCAGCACGGCCATGGAGATGACCGCGGCAGGGATCGCCGAGGCAAAGGTCAGCCCGACCTTGAGCCCCAGATAGACGTTGGAAGCCGTGAACAGCAGCGTGATGACGGCGCCCAGAACGACGCCTCGCAGCGTCAGCTCGGGCAAGCGAGCCTCATCGGGAATACGTTGTGGCATGAAGACACTCTTGACGTGAAAGGGCGACGCGGAATCGACGCACCCCCGCCACGGTTGGCGGGACGCCGTCGCCACGCGGGAACTTGCAGCACACGCAAATCATTAGATGACTATCTAGGGTGCTATTCTAGAATTCCCGGCCTCCCGCGTCGAGACTGCCGAGGCCACTCCCGTCCAAGGAGTGAGGATGCCGCCTCGCCCTGGCCACCGGTGATATCGCCATGGGCATCGTCCATCACCGGGAAACGGCCGGAATGGGGCCCGCTGGACGGGGCCTGGAGACAATCATCGCCGGGCGCTCCATCGATCACGACAATTCACACAGGGCCGGGCCGAAACTAAAAGGCCCGAGCCCCGTGCAATACAGGGCTCGGGCCATGGCCACCGGTCAAGAGAGCCGTCCGCCCCACGACCGGGGTTCCGTTCGAAGACGGGCGCTACCGTGGCGGCCGAGGGATCGCCCGGAACTCACCGTCTCGATGCCGGTACGGGCAAGGGTCCCACGACGCTGGTAGATGAGCGCTAGAACGGAATCTCGTCATCGAAATCGTCGAAGCTACCGGGGTTGGGTGCGCCGTAGTTCGGATTCTGATTCGGCTGTGGAGCCGGCTGGCCCTGCTGCGGCGGGCGCTGGCCCTGAGCCGGGCGCTGCTGCGGCTGCTGCGGGTTGCCGCCGTAACCGCCCTGCTGCGGCTGCTGATCGTAGCCGCCATCCTGCGGCGCTCCGCCATACTGGCCCTGTGGCTGGGCGTAATCCCCGCCGCCCTGGCCACCGCCACGAGAGTCCAGCATCTGCATGTCGTTGCCGACGATCTCGGTGGAGTAGCGATCCTGGCCATCCTGCCCCTGCCACTTGCGGGTCTGCAGGCGGCCTTCGATATAGATTCGCGAGCCTTTCTTGACGTACTGCTGGGCGATCTCCGCCAGCTTGTTGAACAGCACCACGCTGTGCCATTCCGTGCGCTCCTGGCGCTGGCCGCTCTGGCGATCGGTCCAGCTATCGGTAGTCGCGATGCGCAGGTTGCACACCGGATTCCCCGAGGGCAGGAAGCGCACTTCCGGATCCT
Source organism: Salinicola sp. (assembly GCF_982684285.1). Lineage (NCBI taxonomy): Bacteria > Pseudomonadati > Pseudomonadota > Gammaproteobacteria > Oceanospirillales > Halomonadaceae > Salinicola > Salinicola sp. Next base: position 8,332 of record NZ_CEXLVS010000102.1, read on the forward strand.
GTCCCAGGTTGCCGATCAGGATGACTTTGTTTACACCTCGGGCCATCGTTGTCTCCTCGCATTCCTGCGTTGCGACGCTCTCAGGCGTCGGTTCGTTGCCATTGGTTGCCTGCGATACGGGCCAGCGCCTCGACATCCAGGCGCTCACGGTCGACCTTGAGATAGGCGACCTGTTCTTCGGGTACGACCACGGCGTCCTCGACGCCGGCCACCGCGACAAAGCGCTCGAGTAGTGTATCGAGCATGCCCATGGATTGCTCGTCGAGTGCGATGATCTCGCTGGAGAGATGGCGTGGCGCCGGCATCTTCCAGACCACGGCCAGCCAGATCGCCCCGACCACCGCCGTGCCCAGGAAGACGCTCTGGACGCCGAAGCCCTGGGACAGGGCGCCGCCCAAGGTACCGCCGAGAAAGGCGCCAAAGAACTGGCTGGTCGAGTAGACGCCCATGGCGGTGCCCTTGGCTCCCGCCGGCGCCAGTTTGCTGATCATCGACGGCAGTGTTGCCTCCAGCAGATTGAAGACGACGAAAAAGCCCCAAAGTAGGGTCAGCAGGGCGACTCGATCATTCGCCAATTCGCCGAAGCCGAGCAGAATCAATGTCATCGCCGCGACGGCGCCGACGAACACAGGCTTCATCTTGCGATACTTCTCGGCCACGATGACCAGCGGGATCATGCCGACGAAGGCCAGCGCCATGACCGGCAGGTAGACCCAGCCGTGATCCGCTGGGGCGAAACCCAGCGATTCGAGCCGAAACGGCAGCGCCGTGAAGCACGCCGTCAGAATCAGGTGGAGGGCGAAGATCGAGAAATCGAGCCGCAGAAGGTCGCCTTGTCCCAGCGTGGCGCGCAATTGACGACGATCGATGCCGACATCGCGATGCGGCATCCGCTTCGGCGCTCGCGGCACCAGCTTCCACAGGATCAGCAGTCCGCAGGCAGAGAGTATCGCGGTGAACCAGAATACGCCGGCGAGCCCGCCGATGTCCGCTATCAGCGGCCCCACGACCATGGCGATAGCGAATGCCACGCCGATCGAGAGCCCGATGGTCGCCATCGCCGCGGTGCGAATCTCCTCGCGGGTCTGATCCGCCAGCAGCGCCATGATGGCGCCGGCGACCGCGCCACTGCCCTGCAGGCAGCGCCCGATGATGATGCCGGTGATGGAAGTGGCACTGGCGGCGACGACGCTGCCGATGATGAACAGCAGCAGGCCCCCGGCGATGACCGCCTTGCGCCCAATACGATCGGAGAGCAGGCCGAAGGGGATCTGCAGAATGGCCTGGGTCAGGCCGTAGCCGCCCAGTGCCATGCCGACAAGCAGAGGGGTGGCGCCGTCGAGATGATCGGCATACAGCGCCAGCACCGGCAGGACCATGAACAGCCCCAGCATTCGCGAGGCGTACAGGCTGGCCAGCCCGACGATGGCACGTCGTTCGGTAACGAGAAAACGAGAAGTCATGGAGGTCACAACGTTGGGTGAACTCGGCATGAGCCGAGGATGATTCGGGATGAGCGATGCATTTTACCGCTCGCCCTCCTCCAGTGAAAGCAGCCGGCTTTGCCGGGCATTTGATCCGCGACCTATAATGGTCGTTTCCCGCGTCGCAGCACGAGGTAGTCATGGACAGCATTCTGGTCAGGGGCGCACGGACCCATAACCTGAAGAACATTGATGTCGAACTGCCGCGCGACAAGTTGATCGTGGTAACCGGTCTCTCCGGTTCGGGTAAGTCTTCACTCGCGTTCGACACGCTATACGCCGAGGGGCAGCGACGTTATGTCGAATCCCTGTCGACCTACGCCCGCCAGTTCCTGTCGATGATGGAAAAGCCCGACGTCGACCATATCGAAGGGCTCTCGCCGGCCATCTCCATCGAGCAGAAATCGACCTCGCACAATCCGCGCTCCACCGTCGGCACCATCACCGAAATCTACGACTATCTGCGTCTGCTGTTCGCCCGCGCCGGTACGCCGCGATGCCCGGATCACGACGAAGAGCTCGAGGCGCAGACCGTCTCGCAGATGGTCGATCAGGTGCTGGCGCTACCCGAGAGCAGCCGGCTGATGCTACTGGCGCCGGTGGTCAAGGGCCGCAAAGGCGAGCACCTGCAGTTGATCAGCGAGCTGCGGGCCCAGGGGTTCGTGCGAGCCGTGATCGACGGGCACACCGTCGAACTCGACGACGTGCCGGCGCTCGACAAGAAACGCAAGCACGACATCAGCGTGGTGGTCGACCGCATCAAGGTTCGCCCGGATCTGCAGCAGCGTCTGGCCGAGTCCTTCGAGACCGCCCTCAACCTGGCCGACGGCACCGCGATCATTCATTTCATGGACGGCGAGCAGGAAGACCTGGCGTTCTCATCGCGCTTCGCCTGCCCGATCTGCGGCTACTCGCTGAGCGAACTGGAACCCCGGCTGTTCTCGTTCAACAACCCGGCCGGCGCCTGCCCGACCTGCGACGGCCTGGGCGTGCGCCAGTTTTTCGACCCGGACAAGTTGATCAGTCATCCGGAGCTGTCGCTGGCCGAGGGGGCGATCAAGGGCTGGGATCGCCGCAGCATCTACTACTTCAGCCAGTTGCAGGCGGTCGCCGAACACTATCGGTTCACGCTGGATACGCCTTGGAACGATCTGGCGCGCCACGAGCGCGACCTCATACTCAACGGTAGCGGCAAGGACGACATCGCCTTCAGCTACGTCAACGACCGCGGCCGCAAGGTGACGCGGGAGCATCCGTTCGAGGGCGTACTGCCCAACCTGGAGCGCCGCTACCGCGAGACCGAGTCATCGATGGTTCGCGACGACCTGGCCAAGTACCTCGCGGTACGCCCCTGCCCGACCTGCGACGGGGCCCGTCTCAAGCGCGAGGCGCGCCATGTGTTCATCGACGGCAACAACCTTCCGACGCTGACCCGGATGCCGGTGGGCGAAGCCTGGGACTACTTCCGCCAGTTGACGCTCCCGGGGAGGAAGGGCGAAATCGCGGTCAAGATCGTCCACGAGATTCATGCCCGACTCGAATTTCTGGTCAACGTCGGGCTCGACTATCTGACCCTGGAGCGCAGCGCCGATACGCTCTCCGGTGGCGAGGCCCAGCGCATCCGACTGGCCAGCCAGATCGGTGCCGGCCTGGTCGGGGTGATGTACATCCTCGACGAACCCTCGATCGGCCTCCATCAGCGCGACAACGATCGTCTGCTGCGCACGCTGATTCGCCTGCGCGACCTGGGCAATACCGTGATCGTGGTCGAGCACGACGAGGACGCCATTCGCGCCGCCGACCACGTGCTCGATATCGGCCCTGGCGCCGGCGTGCATGGCGGCACCATCGTGGCCCAGGGTACGCCCCACGATATCGAGACGGCTCCGGAGTCGTTGACGGGTCAGTATCTCTCCGGAAAGCGCTGTATCGAGGTGCCGCCCTATCGCATCCCGGTCAATCCGGACAAGCAGCTCCATCTGCGTGGCGCCACCGGCAACAACCTGCAGGGTGTCGACCTGGCGCTGCCGCTGGGTCTGTTCGTCTGCGTGACCGGCGTCTCCGGTTCCGGTAAGTCGACCCTGATCAACTCGACGCTAATGCCAATCGCGGCGCGTGAACTCAATCGCGCCACGACGCTCACCGCGGCTCCGTATCGCAGCATCGAGGGTCTCGACCAGCTCGACAAGATCATCGACATCGACCAGAGTCCGATCGGCCGCACGCCGCGCTCCAATCCCGCCACCTACACCGGCATCTTCACCCCGATCCGCGAACTCTTTTCCGGCACCCAGGAGGCTCGGGCCCGCGGCTACAAGCCGGGACGCTTCAGCTTCAACGTCAAGGGCGGCCGCTGCGAGGCGTGCCAGGGCGAGGGCATGATCAAGGTGGAGATGCACTTCCTGCCGGATATCTACGTGCCCTGCGACGTCTGCAAGGGTAAGCGCTACAACCGCGAGACACTGGAGATTCACTACAAGGGCAAGAGCATTCACGAAGTGCTCGAGATGACTATCGAAGAGGCGCTGGAGTTCTTCAGCCCGGTGCCGGCGATCGCGCGACGCCTGCAGACGCTGATGGATGTCGGGCTCTCCTACGTCCGCCTCGGCCAGAGCGCCACCACACTCTCCGGCGGCGAGGCACAGCGCGTCAAGCTGGCGCGGGAGCTGGCCAAGCGCGATACCGGCCAGACGCTCTACATTCTCGACGAGCCCACCACGGGGCTGCATTTCGAGGATATCCGCCAACTGCTCGGCGTGCTCCATCGGCTACGCGACCACGGCAACACGGTGGTGGTGATCGAGCACAACCTCGATGTGATCAAGACCGCCGACTGGGTCATCGATCTGGGCCCGGAAGGTGGCTCCGGTGGCGGGCGTATCATCGCGGAGGGGACGCCAGAGCAGGTGGCGGGACTCGAGCACTCCCACACGGGCAATTTCCTGGCACCGCTGCTGCCCGAACCCAAGGCGCGCAAGGCCAAGCGCGCCTGACCCCTCTCACGCGGCGCCCTGCGGCGCCGCCGTCAACCGCGACTAGGCCGGCTCCGATCCGGGTGCCGTCGAGCGTCGTCGAGGAGGTTCGGCACCAAGAAGAGCCAGCCAAAAGAGAACCTCCAGCCAAAAGAAAACCGGCTGCCCAATCGCTTGGGCAGCCGGTTTTTTGTCGTGCAGGAAGCTTGAGACTTATTCGTCGCCAGCGGCTTCTTCAACGACCGGACGATCGACCAGCTCGATGTAGGCCATCGGGGCGTTGTCGCCGGTGCGGAAACCGCACTTCAGCACACGGACGTAGCCGCCCGGGCGGTTGACGTAACGCGGACCAAGCTCGTTGAAGAGCTTGCCGACGGCTTCCTTGGAGCGGGTGCGGCTGAACGCCAGACGGCGATTCGCCACGCTATCCTGCTTGGCCAGAGTGATCAGCGGCTCGATATGACGACGCAGCTCCTTGGCCTTGGGCAGGGTAGTCTTGATCACTTCATGCTCGACCAGCGAGGTGCACATGTTCTTGAACATGGCGTGCCGATGCGAGCTGGTCCGATTCAGATGACGACCACTCTTACGATGACGCATGATTGCTATTCCTTACCAAACTGGTGATTCGAGTCGGCACACTGGATTCGACGCTGAACAGGAGCGCGGGAGCCGGAGCCCCAGCGCACACCGTCGTCAGGCGGAAGCCTTGTCGTCTTTCAAGCTCGCCGGCGGCCAGTTTTCCAACCGCATTCCGAGCGAAAGACCGCGCGAAGCCAACACGTCCTTGATCTCGTTCAAGGACTTCTTGCCAAGGTTCGGCGTCTTGAGCAGCTCGACTTCCGTGCGCTGAATCAAATCGCCAATGTAGTAAATATTCTCGGCCTTCAGGCAGTTGGCGCTGCGAACCGTGAGTTCGAGATCATCCACGGGGCGCAGAAGAATCGGATCGATCTGATCTTCTTCCTCTTCGATTTCCTGCTCTCTGTCGGCTTCGAGATCGACGAAGGCGGCCAGCTGTTCCTGAAGAATGGTCGCACTGCGGCGAATCGCTTCTTCGGGATCCAGAGTGCCGTCGGTTTCGAGATCGATGACCAGCTTGTCCAGGTCGGTCCGCTGCTCGACGCGAGCCGCTTCCACCGCGTAGGACACGCGACGAACGGGGCTGAAAGTCGCATCCAGCCGC